>NZ_JAQMUA010000221.1:0-23018 GCF_028330895.1 Kamptonema animale CS-326
AATCAACAACTAACAACTAACAACTAACCATGCAATCTACAACTTTAACTACTCAACAATGCCATCTCCGCCAGTTAGGTATTAATTACGATCGCTGGTATGTAGTTGCTAGCATTAATGAAGTAAAAACTCAACCTTTAGCCGTTACTATCTGGAATCAGCCAATAGTTATTTATCGAGATAATACTGGTAAAATTAACGCTTTAGATGATAGATGTCCTCATCGGCAAGTTAAACTGAGTCACGGTCAAGTTAAAGGGGATTTGCTAGAATGTGCCTATCATGGATGGCGTTTTAATGCTAGCGGTGAATGTACAGAAGTGGATTATTTAGCAGATAATCAAAAGTTGCCTAGCTGCAAAATTCGCTCTTTTCCAGTTAAAGAACAAGACGGTTTTATCTGGTTATTTCCAGGGGATGAAACTAAAGCAGAACAAGTTTCTCTGTTAGGTTTGCCAGAGTGGGAACATATCAACTATATTGCCACAGTTTCAGTTATTAACTGTCAGGCCCACTATTCGTTTTTAATTGAAAATTTGATGGATATGTATCACGGACATTTGCATCAAGACTGGCAAGCTTGGGCAGATCCGGTGTTGCAAGATTTGGATGAAGATGCTAATAGAGTAGATGCTCACTATCAAGCTCAGAGCTATTATAAAATTGACAAAATTTGGTCGATTTCTCAGTTGTTTTTCCCGGCTTTGCGTCGCCTCCATCCAGAACCGCTCGATGTAAGTTATGTTTATCCGCACTGGGTTTCAACTTTAGGCAAAGACTTTAAGATTTACTGTTTAGTTTGCCCAATTAGCGCTACTGCTACTAAGGCTTATTTGATTCATTTTACATCATTAAATGCCTTTTGGCGTTTGCATAAATTACCTATGAGATTCCGTCGATTTGTGAAGGATAGTTTGTTTGGTGCGGCTCAAAAGTTATTAGATGGTTTGGTGCGTCAAGATGTGCAGATGATTGAGGAAGAACAGCAGGCTTATTTGCAGAATTCTGAACGTAAAGGTTATGAATTAAATCGGGCTTTGGTGAGCGTACAGCGGTTGATGAGGAGTCAAGTTGAAAATGGGTAATTAAAATACAAAATTTATTATTTTTTAGGTTTGGCGTAACGCCGCACTCTGGGCGGTAAAGAACCTCCCAGAGGGCGACGTTACCGAGCATTTTTTCCGCTCGCTTCACTTGTTTTATCTTAGCGCTGATTTCACTTCTTTGTCCGCTGTTGCTGATAAAAATTGACAACTTTTTGGACATAGGTAGCGGTGTCACCGCTGCTACAAGCTGTCGATTTTCCAGTCATCCACCAACAAGCTGAACGACGTACTGCTGATAATTCATTGTTACCGCTAGCTTTGTATTCATCGCGCAGAGTATCGCCCACTATACAGGTAACAACTGACCGCGCTTTTGTAGTGTCCGCCTCAAATTGTTGGGGTGTTAATTCTTGTTTAATACATAATTTTGACCAGCGGGGAATATTGCCTGGTAAAATTTGCCATTGGCTGTACATTCCATCATTAGGAGAGTTAGGCGGTGCGGCTTGTCGCAGTGCTTCCACGAGTGCGGAAACTTGGGCATTTGAGACTTGCTGTGCTGATGCTGGGAAGGTGTACATTCCCAGGCTAACTATTAGGCTGCTAAGTAGTAGATTTGCTTTCCCGATTAATTTTGCATTCATTGGCAATACTTTTTTTGAATCTTACTTTTCTCTACTAAGATTTACTCGATCATCACTAAAATGTCTCCGTCTTAAGTATGATTTGTTTTAGGAATAGGTGGGGATTGCCTCTACTATAGAAATTAGCGAGCGAGTGCGGTAAAATTATGGAAGTGGAACCAAGACAGATTGAGAACTACCTGAGAGCCGATGGAACAAGTCCTTTTGAGAATTGGTATGACTCGCTCCGAGATACTAGAGCCAGAAACAGAATTCAGTTGAGACTCAAGCGAGTCATTGCTGGTAATCTGGGAGATTGCGGCTCGGTTGGAGAAGGAGTCTTTGAATTGAAAATAGATTATGGGCCTGGTTATCGGGTCTACTTTGGACAAGTTGGATTAACAATTATACTTCTGTTAGTAGGTGGGGACAAAAGCACTCAGGAGCGAGACATTAAAAAAGCTATTGGATACTGGAGTGACTATGAACAAAGATGTCAAAATACCGATGAGTAGAAGCTATCAAGAGTTTCTGATTGAAACTCTCCAAAACCCGGAGGAGGCTGCGGGTTATATTGAGGTGACTTTGGAAGAAGGCGGCGATGAACCTAAATTGCTCCCGATGGTGATTCAAGATGTTGTTGAAGCTTATGCAAAAATGAATAGGCTTTCTGATTCAGCCAAACTGAAACATCAGAATCTTGATAAGTTGCTGACAGATAGTGGCTGTTCGGAAATTTACAGTTTTGTAGAATTTTTGGATGCTTTAGGATTTAGGCTTGCGGTTACTCTTAAGGAAGATAAATTTATAACTGAGGAATCGCCTAAAACCGAGACCATCAATACAGGAGCCAAAAATAACGCCGCCGCCGATGGTGGATTCAAGGCTACCGAAGCCTCCCAAGAGGAAGTAGCTAGCTAATTCGATTTCTTCTACTTTTACTATATCTATGAAGAACCATCCACTCCCCACTTTCAGGGGAAACTAATTGAATGGAAACTCTATTCTGCTAATACAAAATCAAATAAATGGTGAGCCATTTCTAACTTGCTGCAAGGTGGAATTTCTACCTGTTTCCCCTGAGAATTAATCAAAATTGCCTGATTAGTATCGCTATTAAAACCCGCACCTATTTTATCAATAGGATTGGCCGCGATCGCATCTAACTTCTTCCTTCCCAACTTCTCCAACGCAGGCTTGACAATATCTCCAGTTTGTGCTGCAAATCCGACCAGCTTTTGATGGGGCTGCTTCAAACCCCCTAACTCAGCTACAATATCCGGTACGGGTTCCAAAGGCAAAGAACTAGGAAGCGATCGCTTAGGCAACTTCTCACTAAAATACTCCCTCGGCCGCACATCCGCCACCGCCGCCGCCATCACCGTTACATCGGCCTCCGGGAAACAAGACAGCATCGCCTCGCGCATTTCCAAAGCACTTACCACTGCGATCGCTCTCAAAATTCCCCTCGGCAATAACCCCTCATCTATACTATGTACCAAAGTCACATCTGCCCCTCGATGCCGAGCAGCCACAGCCAAAGCCATACCCATTTTACCGCTAGAAGGATTGCCGATAAACCTCACAGGATCGAGATGTTCGCGCGTTCCCCCCGCACTGATTAACACCCGCTTACCCCTTAAATCTTGCTTGCCCCCAGTATGCAGCAGCGATTCAATGTGCGCTAAAATCTCACTTGGTTCTGCCATCCGACCAGCACCGACGCGATCGCAAGCCAAAATCCCAGCTCCCGGCTCCATACCACAAAATCGCTCATCTGTCAATACTTGCTGCCAATTCCGCTGCACCGCCAACTGTTCCCACATATCCGTATTCATCGCCGGGGCCAACAGAATTGGACAGCGAGAAGCCAGCACAGCATTAGTCAGCAAATTATCCGCAAAACCCCCCGCCAACTTCGCCAAAGTATTAGCCGTCAGAGGCGCAATAACGAAAATTTCTGCCCATTCTCCTAACTCAATATGTAGCGGGCGCGAGTGTGTGGGTTGCCAAAAATCGCGATCCGTATAAGCAGAATGGCGAGACAAAGTAGCCACACTCAAAGGCGTAATAAACTCTTGGGCCGAATCAGTGAGAATTACCCTCACCTGGGCACCCGACTTAGCCAAAGTTGAAACCACTTCGCAGACTTTATAAGCCGCAATACCGCCGCTAATCCCAATTAAAATTCTTCTGCCATTCATAAAATAGGACTAAGACCAAAAAAACCCGGTTTCTTTGAAAAATCGTGGCATGATTCGAGAGATTGATACAGAAACCGGGTTTTTGACCCCGCGTGGGTAATAGGAATTAAGACCAAAAAAACCCGGTTTCTTTGAAAAATCGTGGCATGATTCGAGAGATTAATATAGAAACCGGGTTTTTGACCCCGCGTGGGTAATAGGAATTAAGACCAAAAAAACCCAGTTTCTTTGAAAAATCGTGGCATGATTCGAGAGATTAATACAGAAACCAGGTTTTTGACCCCGCGTGGGTAATAGGACTAAGACAAAAAAAACCGGTTTCTTTGAAAAATCGTGGCGTGATTCGAGAGATTGATACAGAAACCGGGTTTTTGACCCCGCGTGGCTAAGTCTTGATTGGTTAAAAACAGAGATTTACCACCGGAATACTTCGCCTCTAAAAGTTAAGCTTCATCGTAAGCTTCCATATCCAGCAGGTGGAAATAGGGTTCGGCTAACTCTGGACGCTGAAAGGCTATAGCCCGAAGCAAATGCCAATCATTTAATCCCTCAAAAGGATCGGTGTAATCATCTTCCTCCAAACGAGTGGCCAACTTTGCCACATCCTCCGAAGTCAGTGCAGCAATATCACGGGATGCTTTGATCAAAGTCTTCATCGTTTGCACCTTCCTTAAGCGGCACCTGCCTTAACCATTAGTTTTGGAGTCTTGTTTAAAGATCCATATTACATCCTAAACCTTTAACTCGTTTTTGGCATAGTTTCCACAACAAAACTTCGCATTAAATCTATCACTTCCGGCCGAATCTCATGCCCCATATCAAATTCACGATACTGCACCCGGCCACCCAAAGCAGTCAAATCGTCTCGCGATCGCACCGCCGCACTCAAAGGCACAACCGTATCTTGCCTGCCATGTACAATCAAAGTGGGCGGTAAAACCTTGCTAGCAGGTTGAGGAACAGAGTGCAAATATCCACTCAGACAAATTAAACCTGCCAAAGGCAAACTTAACCCCACATCCAGAGTCATCGCGCCGCCTTGGGAAAAACCGCCCAAAATAGTCCTAGACAAAGGTATCCCCGTCTTACTTTCCAGAGACACCAGCCAATCGCTTAGCATTTGCCGACTTTGGGCCAAACCTTGATACTCCTTAGTTTGCAAGTCATACCACATTTTTCCCCCCAGCACTTGAGGATGAGGAAAAGGTGCATCTGGGAACTCAAAATGGTAATCAGGCAAATTTAGCACTGGAACTAAGGATGCCAAATCATGATAATTTGCACCCCATCCGTGCAGTGCAACAATCACGCCCACAGGTGTTTGAGTAGTTTTTGGTGGCACACTAATAGATTGTAAAGACATTGGTAATTGCTACTTGCTAATTGCTAATTGTTGATTAGTAGGGTAGGCATTACCCACCACTATCTCTCTATCTAAGTTTAGTGGTTAAACGTAGCACTGCCCACCCTAAAAGATTTTTGTTTTAACTAATTATTACCAATTACCCATTACCAATTACCCATTACCAATTACCCATTACCAATTCCCAATTCCCCATTCCCCATATCCCATTCTCCACATTTGTATTATCGCCTGAGCGGGCAAAGGTCTGCTAAAGAAATATCCCTGGGCACCGTCACACTTAATTCCTCGCAAAAATTGCAACTGATCCCACGTTTCCACTCCCTCAGCAATTACTCTCAATTTCAGGCCATGACCCAAAGCTAACACTACTTTAATAATAGCAGCATCGTTCCGATCGCTCATCAGCTCCTTTATAAACGACTGATCTATTTTTAAATTGTCTAACGGCAAATGTTTCAGAGAAGATAGCGAAGAGTAACCCGTACCAAAATCATCCATAGAAATATGAATACCCATCTGGCGCAACTGACGGAGAACAGCAATAGTAAACTCGACATCACGCACAGCAATACTCTCAGTAATTTCTATTTCTAAATATTCAGGTTTAAGCCCGCTTTCTTCTAAAATTTGCGGAATAGTTTTTACCAGACTTGTTTGCTGAAATTGGCGAGCCGAAAGATTAACTGCCATCCGAATTGGTGGTAATCCAGCTAACTGCCACGCTTTATTTTGAGCACAAGCAGTCCGCATTACCCATTCCCCAATGGGACAAATTAATCCAGTTTCTTCTGCTAAAGGGATAAATTCATTAGGAGGAATCAATCCCCGTTCGGGATGGTGCCAGCGGAGTAGGGCTTCCACACCCATCATCATACCAGTATTTAAGTCAATTTGCGGCTGATAATATAGCAGAAATTCTTTGTGTTCTAAAGCTCTGTATAAATTATTTTCTAATACCAGTCTCTCAAAAGCTTTACTCCCAATAGCGGGGCTATATAACTGATAATTATTCCTCCCTTGCTGTTTAGCTCTATACATCGCAGCATCAGCATTTTTCAGCAGCGTATCCGCATCTTCTCCGTCATAAGGAGCCAGAGCGATTCCCAAACTAGCTTTAATATAAAGTTCTCGATCTTCCAGTTGAAAAGGAGTATTGAGACTGTGTAGAATTAACTGACAAATCTTAGTAGTATCCTCCGCCGATTTAATATGAGAAAGTAGAAAGGTGAATTCATCCCCACCCCATCTTGCAATAATATCTCCTGTCCGCAAAGAGGTAATTAAACGGTGGGCAACACATTGTAATAATTGGTCGCCAACGGCATGACCAAGAGTATCATTAATGTGTTTGAATCCGTCCAAGTCGAGAAATACTACTGCTAGCATTTCCCCGCGCTGATTGGCATTCGCTAAAGCTAGAGATAGCCTTTCATTAAACAGTAATCTGTTGGCTAAACCAGTTAGTTGATCGTGAGAAGCTTGATGCCGTACCATCCCTTCTACCCGTCTTTGCATCACCGCCATATAGAGGTGAATTCCCAGCGATTTTGTCAGTTTTAATTCCTCATTCGTCCAGTTTTGTGCCTGTCCAGTTCTGACTTCTCGCCATGCTTGAAAGGAAATCCGGGGGCGGTGGTTGCGTTCGTCTCGATTCCAGCGCCCCGCCCATAAAGTATCGGTTTCTATTTCACTGCGAAAAATAGTTAAGCAGCCCACGTACTGGTGGCGGTATTGCAGTGGTACGATCAGAATTGAGCGAATAGGAACTGAGTGGAAACTTGAAATTAAAGACTCTAATTGAGGTTCTTTATAAATATCAGGAATTGTGTAAATTTGTGGTATAATAGAAGTGTAAATAGTTAAGTCTATTCCTCTCTCTCCTCCTGCTATTAAAGGTTGAAAGAAATTCTCTTCTTGGGTATTTTTCTGGGAAGTCGCCTCCCCTTCGTCTTGGTTGAAAACCCCCATCATTTGCTGCCAAAAAATACTTTCTTCAATCCATCCTTCCTTGGGCTGCGAACCGTAGATATAAAGTTGGGCAGGTTGACCAGTTGGATCGGGTGTAATATATAATCTCCCCCCGGAACCTGACAAGGCTTTAACTGTTTGTTCGAGAACCGTTTGCCGAATTTCTGTAATATCGAGCGGGGAGTGGAGAAGGCTACTAATTTGGTTAACGATCGCTTCGTCGCGAGCTTGCTGTCTAGCTTGGCTGAGCAGAGAAGATTGGGCGATCGCAATTGAGAGTTGATCGACAAGCAACTGTACTATTTTCAACTCTCGCTCGCTGAATTGGCGAGGTTGGCTGTGGTGAGCTACTAACAGTCCCCAAAGCCGATTTTGATGTAAAATTGGTACAGTCAGGGAAGCACAGACTCCCATCGTAGTCAGATATTCAACGTGGCAGGGGTCTGCTGCGCCATAGTAAATGTCCTCGATCGTTAAACTTTCCCCTGTTTCTGGGCAATCTAACCTGTTAATCGTCTGATGCTGCGACGCTACGTCTACAATCACTCGCTGACGGGCTTTGATAAACATTTCCCGGGCCTGAAGGGGAATATCGTTCGCCGGAAAATGAAGGCCCAGCAAAGAGGGCAAATTTTTACCCTTAATTGATTCCGCAATTACCTCTCCGCTAGCATCGGCTTCAAACCGATAGATTTTAACGCGATCGGTGTCCAAAAAAGCACGGATCTCTCGTGCTGTTGTTGTCAGAATCTCTTGCAGTTCTAGGGAACGGCGAATACGGGTAGTAATTCGGTTAAGCAAACTCTCGCGCTCCATTGCTGAGCTTGACATTTGTCTAAGTTTCTTATTAGCCATCCCCTTCCATCTCCTGGGCTGAAAACAGCCATTTACGAATCACTATCGCGGAGCTTAAGTGTGATCTTAAATACACTTTGCCCTTTCTTCGATAGTATTATTTTTAGGGGGTAAATATTAAAAAACTTGCACAAAATTTAAAATTTTTATTAAATCTCAAACAAAAGTCGCCAACCTTTGCTAGGAAGACGACTTAATGTTCTGGAGAGAATAGATAAGAGATGTCTCCTAAGTCCTACTTTCAGTTTCCTCCCTTAAGCTTCCTCCCAAATTTTTCGGATTCTCTCCGGTAAAAAGCCAGCTATTTCGTTAATTCGCTCCTGAGACAGCTCATCTTTAGTGGCAGAAAA
This sequence comes from Kamptonema animale CS-326, assembly GCF_028330895.1. Taxonomy (NCBI): domain Bacteria; kingdom Bacillati; phylum Cyanobacteriota; class Cyanophyceae; order Oscillatoriales; family Microcoleaceae; genus Kamptonema; species Kamptonema animale. The sequence continues at coordinate 8,413 of NZ_JAQMUA010000221.1, forward strand.
TACAGCCTTAATAGCGATTTCTGGCTTCACTCCCGAAGGAAGTCCGCCCTCTTGTTCGACGCGGAAAGCAAAAAGATCGGAATCGATCACAAAGGGAGCCGGCCCATGCCAAGGTGGACGCACTCGACTGAGCAATCCTATTAAAGGATTAGTATCTTTCCACAAATCGACAATTTCATCTTGCAGGCGTTTGTCCTCTGTAGGCAACGTCTCTTTATGTAGTTCAGCAGCTACGCGATCGGCGGCATCTGTTGTCATCAAGTCCCGCATAGTGCGATACACCAATTCGGTAATATCTTTGGCATCAAAAATATCGTCCAAGTGACCATTCACCATCACTTTTTCTAGGAAAGGGCGATCCTTATGAGCAATAGGAACCACTGAGCCTTGTTGGTGCAGAGACTTTCGAGGGCTCTGCTCTATCTTATTTAGCAGTTGATGACCTTTTTCAGTCAAATCTGCCTCTTGAAAAGCTACTAAGGGCGGCAGAGGATCTATGCCACCGTAAGCGTCTCCTGTAAATTCCGCCTCAATAAATCCATGTTGATTGAGGTAATCCAAGTGACCGAGCAAGTCTGCTTCTGTAACTTCTTTGCCCACATACTCTTCTGCCGCTTGCTTAATTTCTGACTCGCCCCTACTGCCATTTCCTTCCTCAATCTTTTTCAGCAGGATATAAGTCAGATCCTCTCTGATCGCTATTGTCATAAAAATCTCCTAATTATTTAATGAAAACTTATGCAGTTGTGGATTTTAAATCGTAGATTTTTACCTTCACTTCCTCCGCTATTTTTTTAGGGATAACAGCCTATATTTTATTGAAATCTAAAGCCTAAATCCTGGTATCTCTCAGTAGAAGTAAATTGAGAAATACCCCTACCAGAGCAAATACTACTCTAGATAGATGAGCCTTTAGTGAGAGCTATGCAATATTGGCACATCGTTGAAAGCAGCCTCAACTCAACTTCGCTAGTGTGGTATATCCGAATACACCACTTAACGACTTTTCACTTTATAATTTCTTTATATTTGCTGCAAAACCACTGAAAATATAATTTCGCTAGTAGCTTGGCTCTCAGATGGATACTGTTGACTTTAAATCCAGTCAAGGCTGCCAACTTACCAATCATAAACACGAGCCAGTCGGTCTCAAGTGCCGCTTCGCCACTTGGGGAATGCCTCGTTTAAAAGTTTTCTACGACAGAACCTTGCAAGTTTATGATTTACTCTACTCTGAGTGCAGATTGGGAATGTACCTTGAATCTAGGTCAAAATAAATTTGACCCCCGACCTTTAGTTTTGGCCGTAGATGACGATCTAGATAACTTAGAATTGATGAGCCAAATTCTCGATTTGTTTGGTTGTTCGTGTTTGGGAACTCTGGATGGGAAAACAACACTCGCCATTATCCGCGATCGCCTACCCGATTTAATTTTACTAGACATCCGCCTGCCAGATATGGACGGAATTGAATTAATGTCCCAAATTAAGCAAGACCCAAAACTCGTCAATATTCCCATTATTGCCGTTACATCATTGGCAAGACCCGAAGACCGCAAGCGCATTCTCTTAGCTGGTTTTACTGACTACATTTGCAAACCTTTTAACCTGGATAATTTAGAAATAACTATCCGCCGCCACCTCCACTAGAGGGCATTTCTGATTTAGCCTTGGACTTGGTAACAACATCGCGAAATTTGGGGACAAACTCCAAAATTGCGATCGTTCCCGTCCTCCCTGTCTCTAAAGTCGAATCGTTGAGGAGATCGGTAACAGGTACCTCTAGAACTTTCTCGATCAGTTCCTTAAGTTGCGACTGAATCAGCACATCAAGCTCGGAGCGTACCTGCTGAGCCAAACCTTCTTGACCGTTTTGGACTAAAAGTTGTTCGGGTGGAGTAAGGGCATTTTCCAAGACTATTATTAGCTTTTCATCTACAAGAGTGCAGCTCACTTGAGTGGGCTGATGCCCCAACTGAGAGCGGTACAGAGCAAGTATGCGCTGCGAAAGATTCCGTTCTAATTGACCGCGAGTAGGCTCTAAAGTTTCCCCAGTCATAAATTTGCTATAGCTTCAAATAGCTCTATGAAGTGACTCATCTAATAACTAAGTCTACAGCAAATTGATGAGATTCAGAATGGCCAATTTTAACAGCCTCTCCTGAGTAGCAGTTGGGCTTATTTGTCCCAACTTTTCGGATTCAAGCCTTAGTAGAATTCAGATTTTGGATAAGAGAGGCAAATTCAATATCCCCTCTCCAATCTCCAGCCTAAACTAGATCGATAAATGATAGCTTTTACTGAGGGAAAGTTCCCTAAACCGGAACTTTCCCATAGCTCATCCATAGCCAAACAACTATTTTAGCCGATAGTGACTTGATTCGTCTCCACGCCACTGGCACCGTTCACACCTCTAGCAATATTTACCAATTTGTTGAGAACTTCCTGACTGGAAACTTTTCCTTTTAACACCACGGTGCCACCCAGTTGAGCTACATATACAGTCTCGATATCTGCTACTTCAGGATTTTGATCGAAAGCAAGAGCAACACGCTTAGCCAAGCCACTTTGATCGTATTCTCCATTTAACCCCACTCGCTCTGCTGGAATAGTTTGCGTTGTTGTCGCAGATTTAGTTGCCGGGGCTTGAGCAGGAGCAGATTGAGGAGCAGATTGAGGAGCAGATTGAGGAGCGGGGGCTTCCTCTTGGTGAGGTTTTTCTAAACCAAATAGTCTTTGCAGCCAACCCATCGCTGATTATCCTCTAAATAATGTTCGTGTAAATACAATTTAAGGTTGGCAGAAGTGCTATCTCATCTGCCTCTGGAGAGAAATTAACAAAGCTGTCAACAGTTATCCCCTCTATCACCCGCAAAAAGAAGAACTGGAAAATTTTTTTGCCTCGTTTTTTAAGAGAGTTGGAGGGAGCTCCGCATCAGTCCTACACTTGTTTTCCCAGACTTTTTACAGCACTGTATGTAGAGGCAAAAATAAAATATTTTTAGCTGAAGCGAGCGATTTGTAACTTAAGAAACAAATTTTTTGCAAGTACAGGTTATACCTTAGAAAGATGTTACCCGCTCCGGAAAAGGAGAAGATGAGGATGTAATTGTACACCAGAGGAGAAAAAATGGATAAATCCATCCAGTGGATTCCTCTTATTTATACTTTGAGCCTTGGTGCAGCCTTTATAGTTCTTGCTTCTTCCTGCGCTGCACTTGTTTTCTAGCCAACAACTAGGAAACCTTACTCCACCCAAATTAGCTTTACTGACTGCCACTCCATCGATAAGCAGTAATTGGTAAAGGTCGATCTTATCCTTCTTTCTTATTATGTACTACGAGAGGCATGAAGGGAGTCACAAAGTAAAATTTGGGAGAGCTACAAATTGACCCTTACGAGACTGAGGAGTTCGATCATGTTAAAGCAAATGTGCTGGTTGTCCCGCATGGGAAGTGAAAACCAGGAAAAAATTTTACACTTGCGGACAGCACCGAATCAACCCTGGCGACCCTATACAGCTTTTGGGCAATTCGCTGTGTCGGATTACCGCGAACCCGGAGGCTCTAAAGGATGGGCAACATTTCAGAAATTAAGACTTCAAGGCTGGAACTTAATAGCCACTAGCGAGGTACAGCAATTCTACGATGACGATCAAAAAATTGCTTGAGTTCTGGTTGCTAAAACATTTAAGTTTTCTTAAGTTTGATTCGGCGTGAAGGGCAAGATAATTCAACTAAAATAGCATCTGCATCTTGCCCTTCACTGTATTTTCACTAAGATATTACCGTGCTGGCGCTACCTCCCTCGCTTTTTCGCTTTGTTGGATTTGTTGGATTTGCTGAGTAAAAATAGGCTCGCGAGTTTTCAAATTAAAGCGATATCCGTTAGGCAAAATATGAAGCCTTGCACCGCAAACTGCCAAGGCTTCATCTTTTAAAAGTCCATCTAAATTATCATGGGTTTTTTCGGATTCGTCGATCACAGTAATAGCGCCTTCACCTATCACTTCAAACTCATCGCCGCTGACTGCGATCGCAGTATTTTCATCAATACCAAATCCTAAGACTGCGGGTTGTTGTGCCAGTGCTGAAACTAAGCGTCCCAAGCGACCACGCTGTGCAAAATGCTGGTCGATTACTACCCCTGGCAGAAAACCCATTCCCGGCCCCATTGCTACTACGTCAACGCGAGGATTTGTCTCCGATTCTCCTTCAATAATCATGATATCAGGCATCATCGCAGCTCCGGCGCTAGTGCCACCTACGATGATACCTTCTGAGTAGCGTTTATGAATAGCTTTATCCAATTCCGTACCCTTCAAACAGCTAGTAATCCGCGCCTGATCTCCGCCAGTAAAAAATACGCCAGTCGCCTGTTCAATTGCTTCTAAAGCATCGGGGTTATTGGCATCTTCTCGCTGTTGAGTATCAACAACTCGCACGTCTTCTGCTCCCAGCCGCTCAAATATTCTGATATAATTATCTCCTACTTCTCCAGGCAAGCTCGTTGCCGCTGTCATAATTACAAGTCGAGCTTTAATACCTCCTGCCCGCCGCACGAACTCGCGGAGGATTTTACAATCACCCTCTTTGTCTTCGGCTCCACCAATAATCAACAATTGCCCGCCATTTTCACTTAAGGTCATAGGATCTCCTTTGTTCGCCTATATTCTAATAAAACACGACCATTTTTAGCTCTAAAACTATCAAAAGGTAGAGATTGATACAGAATTTTCTAGCTTAATGCCCTATGGTCACTTTTTTGCTAAACTAGATTAGGTAGGAGGCAGGAGGCAGGAGGCAGGAGGAAAATGCAATATATATAGCAACCTTATCCAATTAGCTAAACGCAGATAATTGGAGATTATATCTGCGTTTGTTATCGGTTTATTTTTTAGGGCAATCTTGAATTACTGTGTTTGTTGAATCAAGGTGGTTAATAAAGAGTGTGCTTCTTCTAACGACAGGTGTCGGGGTTTGCCGTTCCAGACGATTTGGTATTCGTTGGAATCTTGCCCGTCGCCATAGCCAGAAATCAGTTTCTTGTGAAAGGCTTCTTCAGCCAGTTCATGAACTCGATCTCTGATAGCAGTTTTTGTCATGTTCATAATCCTGCTTCCTGATTTAATTCTATCTTTTATTGACCTACAACTTAACTCACTCTGCCATCACTCGCAAGTTATAGTTTACTGACATTAAGAACCGAACCTTTTTTATTCATAACTTAAAAAGCTAAAAATCATCAGTCCCTCTTATTAGCTATGTCTTTAGATAGTTGGAAATACACTGGCTATAAAGTAATAATAAAGTTTTAGTTCAAAGTAGGTATTCAATGCTGCAAGAAAAAGTCGCAGATACAGTCCGCGTCAATGCCCGGAAAAGCGATGTGTTTGATATTTTTAACTTCAAGCACTTTATGGGCCCGAACCCATATTTAGAAACAGCGGCTCTAGTATTTGATTTCGCTGTGACTGACTCTAGGGAACCTTTACCGATCGCTCACTATCTGGAAGCAATAGGCGATCGCTACCCGCAGCTACTAGGCGAAACTTACGAATCTCACGCCCACTTATTTGCCCGCACTGCTTCAGAAGTCGGGAAACTGGACATGGGGCTACACTTCAATTCCTCAAATGTCAAGCATTATGGGCCTTATCATCGGATTAGCATCGAAGCTATCCACGCACGCACGGCGAGGGCTGTAGTTTACGCGGCTTGGGATTGGTTTGAAGCGATTAACCAAGGTCAAGAATTTCCCATAGAAGAACAAATTAGCGTACTCCAAAGTATGTTCCGGCAGTCAGTTTATGGCGGGCCCACTGTCTATTCTCTAATGCGGGAAGCGACCCAGAAAGGCATTCCCAGTTTTTATCTGTGGGATGAAGGGTTAATGCAGTACGGTTATGGCAAAAAATTAGTGCGCGGACAAGCGACTACTTTTGACTCTGATAGCCATTTAGATTCAGATTTTACTACTCGTAAAGATGACTGTAAAGCATTTTTGGCAACGTTAGGTTTTCCCGTACCTAAAGGCGATATTGTTACTACTGAAAACGGAGCGATCGCGGCTGCCAGAGAGATTGGCTATCCAGTTGCAGTTAAACCTGTAGTCGGTCATAAAGGAATTGGGGTAACGGCTGATATCCAAGATGCTGAGGAATTAGCAGCGGCTTTTAAGAGAGCAGTTAAGGCGATTCCAGAACAAGAACCTGTGCGAGTTATTGTTGAGCAAAGCTTTAAGGGTGCTGACTTCCGGTTATTGTGTGTTAATGGCAGATTTGTGGCTGCGACTGAACGCCGTCCCGCTTGGGTTGTGGGAGATGGGCGATCGCCTATTCGCGATCTAATTCGTCGAGAAAACAGAACGCTGGCACGTTTAGACACTCCGACTTCGCCGCTAAGTAAGATTCAGTGCGATGAGGCGATGGAGATGTATTTGCAGGAACAGGGATTATCTCTGGATAGCGTAATTGAGAGCGATCGCACAGTCTATCTCCGCAAAGTTGCTAATCTCTCCGCAGGTGGTGTCAGCATCGATGCTACCCCCACTCTTCACCCAGATAATATCATTCTCGCTCAAGATATTGCCCGACACTTTCGATTGACTTGTTTGGGCATTGATGTGATTTCCCCAAATCTCGGTCAATCTTGGAAAGAAGGGAATCTTGGCATCTTAGAAATTAATGCGGCTCCCGGCATTTTCATGCACCTTAATCCCGCCCTGGGCGACAGCGTTGATGTGCCTTCTCACATTCTAGAAACTTTCTTTGAATCAGGGAATTCCGCACGAATACCAATCATTACTTTTAACCGAGTTTCAGTTCAAGAATTGCAAGAAACTATCGATCGTATTCTCTTGGAATATCCTGAATGGAGTATTGGTGCTGTTTGCCGCGATGCTGTTTTCGTCAACCGCTCCGAGAAGTTTTTGAATAAGGACTATAACCTTAATGTGCAAAGTTTACTTCGCAATCCCAAGCTGGATTTGTTGATTGCTGAATATCCCGAAAGTATCTTGGAAGAGCAGGGAATGTTTTACCAAGGCAGTAATATGGTAGTGCTGAATAATCCTACAGAAATCGAGCGGGTGTTGGCACGAGATCTACTTGAGGACTCGACTTTAGTTGTTAGGGAAGGTGCGAATATTTCTATCCGCCGCAAAGGTTTGATGGAACAATATACCCTTGGTGATGGTGAACCCTTTACGCGGGTTTATTTGAAGGAAATTGGGACTATTTTGTGAAATTCTTAATAGTTAACAGTTAACAGTTAACAGTTAACTGTCACCTTTCACCTAACTTGCTGAGCATAAAAGCAGCCAGAAACCCACAGACAGTAATTAGACCAGCAAAATCGTGGGTTTCCTCGAAAGCTTCGGGAATCATAGTGTCTGAGATCATTGCTAAAATACCGCCTGCTGCTATGGCAGTAGTGGCGGCGATTACTTCCACAGAAAAGTGGCTGAAAACTGCATATCCTAACAATGCTGCTAAGCCGGAAATAATTGCGATCGCGCCCCAGACTCCAAAAACGTAATTGAGCGATCGCCCTGCTTTCTTCATACCGGCGGCGCTGGAAAGTCCTTCGGGAATATTAGAGAGGAAAATTGCCGCTACTGTCACCCAACTGACAGCGCCTCCAGAAATCATGCTGATACCAACTACGATCGACTCCGGTATTCCATCTAAGAGTGCGCCGAGGGCGATCGCTAACCCGCCATCACCTTTATCTGTTTTAGCTGGATGCAGAGTACCCGATCGCTTCCGGTGTTTTGCGCCTTGGCGAGACAAATACCAATTTGCCGCCGTGTAAACGATCGCCCCGCCTAAAAACCCGATCGCAGTCGAGTCGAATCCGCCACTTTTAAAAGCTTCGTCCATCAGTTCAAAGGACAAAGCTGAAATCAGCACCCCTGCGCCAAAAGCCATAATTGTCGCGATCGCCCGTTGGGGAATGTTCGCAAAGTAGCCAATTGCTGCTCCCAAAAGCAAAGCGGAACCGCCAACCATTCCCCAAAATCCTGCTTGCAACCACACCGGAAACATCGGCAGCCCCCAAATATCAAAGCTGATAACACTTTCAGTACAAGCTAACAAAAGAAATCTCGTCTACACAAACAAAATTAGCGCAGGCGGACTCATACAAAATGCGGTTTTAATCTCCCGATCTGAAATCCGCCCTTCACTGCCTTGGAGGGTAAACTCCGGCAGTTTTAGTTTGTATAGATGAGATTTTTATCGCTTTCAAACTGGTAAAAAATGCGGTTTTACTCTCTTCCTTTCACTCCAGCTTAGCAGTTTTAGTTGATGTAGAGACGATTTTAATCGTCCTCAAATATCAAACTAAATCACTGCCACACAAGAACTTTTGCTTCGTATTCTGCCAGATCGAGAATAATATTATCATCGCCAGATTCTACATCGTAATTGCCAGTCCACTCGTGCCAATTCCCATTAGCTGGGAAATTAGGAACGCTATAACCACCCAAATAGTTATCGGAGAAATTGACTACAACTACAACGCGAGACCCTTCATCATTCCAGCGAGTATAAGCTAGAACTTTTAATTCCGGATCTTCATGGAAAAATTCGATGTTTTCCGTGTAGAGCGCGTGGTTTTCTCTACGGAGGTGAATCAAGCCTTTGTAATATTGAAACAGACCGCTATTCGAGTCATTTCCTAACAGCGTCCAATCGATTTTAGCTTGTTCAATAGTCTTGTACTTGTACTCGCCAAATTCTTCACCCATCCACAGCAGCGGCACACCAACGGCTGTCATTACGATCGCGGTTCCCAACTTCGCGCGCTTAAATGCTGCTTCATCTAAGATGCCGCGATCGCCTAGTTCTGCCATGACATGATTATGGTCGTGATTGGTCAGATAATTGACCACATTCGTAGTACCCATATATCCTTGTCGCTTGCAGTCAATGATATCTTTGAGATTTTCTAGATCGACGGGTTCACCGCAGAGATATTCAATAATGCAGTGATAGAAACTATCGTGCCAGCAGCCATCCATCGGGCCGTCTACATTCGTGATGCTAGGATCGTCGGGAATGAATTCGGCAATGTTATAAAAGGGTTTCGGGCCCGCAGCTTGTTTCGCTTCCTTAGCTATCCAGTGCATGAAATCGTAGTTGGCAATTTGCCGTGCAGCATCGTAGCGAATGCCGTCGAGGTGATATTCTTGCACCCAGAAACGCACTACGTCTCCAATGAAACTCCACGCAGGTTTGATGTCGAGATTTTCATCGTAGAGATCGTAGTTGAATTCTGGCCCCCAGTTGTTATCAGGATCGCGGGGAGAGTGGTGATACCAATAATCGTGATCGATCTGAGTCAGAGGACTAGATGATTCTGAGTGGTTGTAAATACCGTCCATGATTACACGGATGCCGCGACCATGACACTCGTCGATCAGGTTTTTTAAGCCTTCTGTAGTGCCATAGCTAGATTCTGTGGCGAACAAGTAGCGGGGGTTGTAACCCCAACTGTAGTCGCCGGGATATTCTTTGACTGGCATTAGTTCGATCGCGTTGATGCCGAGATCGCACAGATAATCTAATTTTTCGACGACGTGCTTGTATTTGCCGCGTGCGTAGGGATCGTCTTCGCCACCGGAAAAGTCGGCGACGTGAAGTTCGTAGATGACTAATTCGCGATCGGCTGGCAGGGGTGTATCATCGTGTTTCCAGACGTAGGTATCGACTATGCGATCGCCATCTTTGATGCGGACAATCCCATTTTGGGTGGAGTTATCAATGTCCGTAGTGTAGGGATCGACTATTTCTATCCATTGATCTGGTTCTACAAACCAACTTTTTGACTGAATTTTAAATTTATATTGATAGCTACCATCTTCCAATTCGACTTGAGTACGGAAATAACCATCCTCTCCTTTTTCCATGGGGATTTCTTCCCAATTAGAAAAAGTCCCGATCAAGGCAGCTCCTTTGTTGTAGGGAGCAAACAGCTTGAATTCAATTGGACTAGCCATAATCACCCTTTGATTTAAGATATTTTGAAGTTGATATCTTGCATTGTGGCAAGCTCAAGCGAACTCAGGCATCTTTCTTGAGTATAGTATTTCAATACAGCTATCTATTCCTCAAGATTTGCAGCGCACTAAGGGTTAATTATGATGGTGGAGCGATCGCTACTTACCCATCTCAAAAGAATATTATCTGTCAGAAGTCAAGAGTCGTCAGGATTTAGTTATTTAGAGCGCCAGAAAGCTAAGGGTAAATAAGGGTAAAAATTTAAGTAGCCAGCTTTGAGTCATTGAGTATTTTACTTCTAAGTATGCCTTTTGCTGAAGCTCTATCTGATAGTTACCGATCTTGTCATCTATCTAAAGGAATATTTATTTAAAAATAAAGGAATATTTACTTAAACGATTACTTTAGAGTGAGCGCTGCCTAAATGCAAACTGCTAAGTTGCGATTAATATACTTGATGGCAGCGCCCACTCTCCGACTATTTACGGCTACGACTATTGTGGTGCTAGCTTCGAGATAAATAGGATATTATGAGTCAAAAATTTGGCGTTTGGAATTAAAAAAATCTTTAACTCAAAATTCAAAACTCAAAACTCAAAACTCATAATTTCCCTGCTTTATCCCACTAATCCCGATCTCAAGGCAAGAACAGCAGCTTGCGTGCGATCGTCTGCACACAGCTTGTTCAAAATATTACGAACGTGAGTCTTAACTGTACCAACAGTAATGTATAGTTTTTCTGCGATCGCAGCGTTGCTATACCCCTGTACAATTAGCTCCAAAACTTCTAATTCACGCTCCGTTAAGGGGTAAGTTTCGATGATGTGACTAAACTCAGGTTCGGCAGCATTAATCGTTACTTTTTTGTGTTCTACTTTTTGCTCTTCTACGGGGTTCTGAGCCTCTGTACGAGCCTGTTTGAGTACAATCCTCGCAATAGCTGGATCTATCCAAGAGTTGCCTTCGTGGGTAACTTTTACCACATCTAGCAACTGGTCAAAACTAATATCTTTCATGCAGTAAGAATCCGCACCTGCGGCAAAAGCAGCCAGCACTTCCTCTTCATTATCTTGAAAAGTCAAGATTAATACTTTCGTATCGGGATCTGACCCTGTAGCTATTGACTTTTTGAACTTTTGCGTCAGTTCAATTCCATCAAAATCAGGTAAACCAATGTCCACGATCGCAACGTCAGGTTTACTGGACTGAAGCAATTTTAGACCTTCAGTCGCATTAGCGGCATCGCCTACCACTTCTATCCCGTCACGCTGTTGTAAAGCTGTCCGAATACCAACTCTAGTCAAATCGTGGTCTTCCACCAAGGCAACGCGAATTTTAGTCATGTTTCAATAGCAAACTGAAGTTTTATAATATCGGCAACGGACTTAATGAAGCCGAGTTCATACGAGAATCTGCCCTGATTTACAGTTCGGCAAGCTCAGGTATCCTTCTAAATATACCCACTAACGGGCGTTATTGCCAACTTAATTGTCTATCTCTCTACCTGTGCGATCGCTTTCTGCCACTGAGCAGTCTCAGCTAGATTTTAACAGTTTTAGGAGTTGTACCTTCCATTCTTTAAAGCCCCACCCCCCCTCACCGCACCATAAAAACAGGTTAGAATCTATTGTCCAACCCCTACATTTAGCCAATTCTCGCCTTGTCACTCCTTCGATAGAGGCTAAGACCTGTTAGTTTTGATAAATTTCTTTTATAACAAAGCATCTGAAAATTCCATGACTTCAGTTCAGGAGAAAACTCCAGCAAAGGTTTTTACCTGTCTGCACTGTTCTTAAGTTTGAAATAACTTCGCAATAAAACACTTTTGGTATTGAGTTATGCTGACAACTATCGGATTTGAATTTATTATCAACAGTAGTTAAGTAGAAGGACAGAATTAAACGTAAAATACTGATGACTGAAAAGCTAGTGACATCAACCTTTTTACTTAGTATTTGGCTGTTTTAATCTAACTAAATCCTCGCTACTGCTGGCTTCTAACGGATGTATTTTTTGGAAAGGGTTGAGCTGCTACTATCCCATCCTACGAACTTTCAAAACTGCGTTAACCTAGCCTCTCACACGATTTATAGTTGTGAGAAGCGAAGAAACTTAAAAACTTAAAACTCAAAAATTAAAACTCCCTTCTGCCTCTGTTTTATAGTTATGAATAACTTCAGCCAAGATCGTTTTTCCCGCAGCCAATCGGGGGAGGAGATGCGATCGGCGCGATCGCCTCTAGAAAATCTCCCGCATGACTGTTTAAACTGCGAGGCTCCATCCCAGTGCTTGCTTAACGCTCTTCCGCAGATAATTTGGAGAGCCAACTCTGACGGTGCTGCCACTTATTTTAACCCGCAGTGGGAGGAATATACAGGTGTGGCGCAAGCAGAGGCTTTGGGTTTTGGTTTTCTGAGTTTTATCCACCCAGAAGATCGCGATCGCACTATCATCTCTATGCAGCAAGCTCTCACTCACAAAACCAGCTATGAAATAGAATTTCGCTTACTACAAGAGTGTGGTGCTTACGGTTGGGTGATGGCGAAAGCAAGTCCCGTTACAGCAGACAACGGTGAAGTTAGGGAATGGGTAGGAACTTACACCGACATTGACCATTTCAAAGCAACTCAAGGTTCCCCGGAGATAACAGAAACTCCACCCAAACTCCCAGAGGAAGGGGTCTATTTCCTCGCTCAGGCGAGTGCGATTTTGAGCGCTTCTCTGGATGTGAACACAACGCTAGAAAATTTGGCTAGGTTAATCGTGCCTTATTTCGCTGATTGGTGTGCGATTAACATCACTAATTCTGAAGGAGACTGTCGGACGATCGCAGTCGCTCATGCAGAGATGGCGAAAGAATCTTTAGTCTGGGAGTTACAGCGGCATTATCCAGTGGGATCTGATGGGGTCTACCATTATCTACAACCACTACGGACAGGTGTTGCCGATGCCTGTTTCGAGATTGCGGATGCTCAGCTAGCAAGAGTTGCCTATGATGCTCACCATTTAAGGTTACTGCGATCGCTTTGTTTCCGCTCTTATCTCTGCTTACCGATTCGCTTAGGAAGCCGCACTTTTGGCTCGATACTATTTGTTCGCAATCAGTCAGGTCATTTATATACTAATGCTACTCTGACTTTAGCCGAAGACTTGGCCCGCCGCGCTGCGATCGCCCTAGAAAAAGCGCTGCTTTATCGGGAAGCTCAGAAAAGGGGAGAAGATTTACGCCAAGCTCTGTCAATTTTAGACGAACACCAGCAGCAATTACGGACGCTTCAGCGGTTGACGAACCTACTTAATCAGCGGGTAAGGGATTTGCGTAGTCTCTTGCAAGTGATGGTAGATGCAGTAGTATCTGCGATCGCAGGAGCCCAGTTTTGCCTGATTGTACTCAGCGATCCCAACGACAATCAATTAAATTTAACTGCGGCGGCGGGGAGGGGTATAGAAAATCTGCCTATAGGTGAACCCCTCGATACGATCTGGGAGCGGTTACTGGTGCGAGTATTTGTTACGGGACACTCGGAATTGATGCGGCGGGATTTAACGGTTGAAGACTTGCACGAAGAGTTTCCTGCTGTCATCTACGCCGTAGCGATCGAGTCAGCATCAGCGGGACGGTTAGGCACAATTGCGATCGGTAATTGGGACAATACTAACGCCTTTAACCCAGAAGCTCAACAGCTACTTATGGCTGTGGGAAAACAAGCCGCGATCGCTATTAACAATGCTCAACTCATCAAGGCGTTAGAAAAACGAGAAGAGCTTTTAGAGTCTCAAAATCAAATGTTACTCCGCCAGAACCAAGAACTCGAAAGCCAGCGGCAACATATTGAATTGCAAAATTTACAACTGTTGGAAGCCGCGCGGCTAAAATCACACTTCTTGAGTACAGTTTCTCATGAATTGCGTACTCCTATGAATGCAATTATCGGATTTTCCGAGCTATTGCTGCGCCAGCGACAATCGGCAATTAATCCTCAGCAAATAGACATGGTACAGCGCATTCTTAAGAATGGCAAAAATCTGCTGATGCTGATTAATAACATCCTCGATCTCTCAAGAATTGAGGCCGGTCGCACGGAATTAGAAATTGAGGAATTTGATTTAACCAACTTAGTATTATGCACGGCTTTGGACTTTGGCATCATCGCCAATGAAAAAATTTTATCCATGTCTGTCTATATATATTTAGATAATCCTTGTATTGTTAATGACAAGTCCCGTCTGCGGCAAGTTTTGGTCAATTTACTCTCTAATGCTGTTAAATTTACAGAGAGAGGAAGCATTTATATCCATGTCTCGGAATTAAGTGCTGACAAACTGTTAATTGAGATTCGGGATACGGGAATTGGTATTGCTGAAACTGAAATTCCGCACATCTTTGAAAAGTTCCGACAAGTAGACCAGACGACCAAACGCAAATATCCCGGTACTGGTTTAGGGCTAGCTATTACTGCCTCTTTAGTTCAGTTGATGAAGGGCAAAATAAACGTAGAAAGTGAAGTAGGAAAAGGCTCTTCCTTTCGCTTGGAATTACCGCGCCAAGTATAGGAACCGCTTTTATTAGGGGCTAGGGGCTAGGGGCTAGGGAAAGAGGAAG
>NZ_JAQMUA010000222.1:0-4297 GCF_028330895.1 Kamptonema animale CS-326
AATGATTATTAAAAGCTATACTTGGGCAAGTTATAGTCAACAAAAAGTTATGTTTGACCGAGCTTGAATTGCCCATCAAGTGCGATGGCTGCGGCTGGCTACGCGATCGCGATTTTTTCTAACTTATTCAGCAAGCCCTAGTTAGTGGTGAGTGGTGAGTGGTTAGTTGTTAGTTGTTAGTTGGTAGTTGTTAGTTGTTAGTTGGTAGGTGTCATTGCGAGCGTAGCGAAGCAATCGCAATAGATTAAGATTAAGCTGCTACCCATCTAATTTGATAGTCAGTTTTTATAAGCTTCTTGTGGGATGGGCATCCTGCCTGTCTTTGTATTCGATTTAGATGCGTAATAGCTTACTTCGATAGTGCTAAAGCAGGCATCACAGACTTTAACGCTTTAGCAAGGATTGGGGATTGCTTCACTGCGTTCGCAATGACAACTACTAACCCACCACCAACCACTACCAACTAACCACTAACAACTAACCACTAACCATTAACAGTTAACAGTAGTTGATTCAATTTTCCACTGCGATAGCCCTCCAAATCTAGAGTCACATAAACAAAACCAAACTCCTGAAACATTGCGACAATTCCCGGCAAATCCGCACCCAATACAAACTCCTTAATTTCCTCCGCTGGTAACTCAATCCGCGCCGTATCTCCCTCAGATCTTACCCTCAGATTCTTTAATCCCAACTGCCGCAAATACCTCTCAGCACGTCCTACTCTTTGTAACTTCCAAACCGTAATTTCTTCACCATAAGGAAAGCGGGAACTCAGACAAGGTTGTGCGGGTTTATCCCACCAAGGTAAACCCAATTCCTTTGCCAATTGCCTTACTTCTAATTTAGTAACACCTACTTCTGCTAAAGGCGATCTCGCCCCTCTTTCCTTTGCAGCTTGAATTCCCGGACGATAATCTTTTAAATCATCAGCATTAACGCCATCTACTACATAAGAATAACCTCGTTCAATTGCTAGAGGTTTGAGGGTATCGTGCAATTCGCTTTTGCAGAAATAACACCGATTAACTGGGTTAGAAGTGTAATTAGGATTAGCCATTTCTTGAGTTTGCACTTCCTCATGGGCAATTCCAATTGATAAGGCTTGAATGCGGGCATCTTCTAAATCTTCTGGTAATAAAGAGGGGGAAACTGCTGTAACTGCTAAGGCGCAATTGCCGAGCACATCAAAAGCAATTTTTGCGACTAAGGTACTATCAATTCCACCTGAGTAGGCAATTAAAGCCCGATCCATCTGTCTAAATAGGGTTTGTAGTTGCTCTAGTTTTTCTATTAGCATAATTCAAAAATAATGAAATTATTTTTTCTTCTTTCTGACTTACTCATCAATAACCTGACTTTGCCCTCTAGGGGCTATTATACCACCAAAAAGGGCAATTTACAAGCTGTTTTTGTCAGCAATGTTCAGATTAATTTCTTTCCATTATATCTTAAAATTCCCGCCGCAAGAAGACTGCGATCGCAATTGACAACAGCAGCACTATGTACAGCAAACCATAGCCAGCATTAGTGATTAAAGCAACTATATGCGGTATTTGACCGTAAACAGCATCATTTCTTAGATTTAGCCGTGCTAAGTCGGGTAAAACCAGATACAGCCCCATCATTAATTGCTCAATAGTAGGATTTTTGGTTAACTTGCCTAGCGCCACTAAATCGCGGGTTGAGTGACCCATCAAATAAACTCCGAACGTCAGCAAAGTTGCCAGTAGCGAACTGGTAAATACACCAAAGAGAATCCCTACTGCTGTTAGCAGAGACAACTCTATCCAGACAAATAAGGTGGCAATTAAAATGCTTCCTAGTGGGTAAGCAATTTGACTTAAACTTAGGATAGTTATATAAATAAGAGTCATCCCCGCTACCAGCACAGCCAGCACAATCGATAATCCTATATGCTTACCAACTATCAATTCTGAGCGCGAAATCGGTTTAGCGACTAAGACATAAACCGTCCGTTTTTCGATTTCTTTATTAACAAGCCCAGTAGAGACAAAAACTGTCACAACTAAGCCCAAAACTCCAATAGCAGCCATGCCAATATCTAAGATGATTTTTCGGTCTGCTGTCGCTGCTAGTTCTGGGATAAACCTCACGGCAGCCCCCATTAACACAGCAAAAAAAACAATTAGGTAAAGAACACGATCGCGAATCACTTCCCAAAAAACATTAAGGGCAATAGTGAAGATTCTACTCACATTCATACTTTGTTTACTCCTTTAATTCTGTCTATTTTCCTAGTAGGATTATATATCTTAATTGGATCGCAATTAACAGTTGCTCTATTTGATACCTTCGCTACCTCACAATCTTTGCTCAGGGTATATCCTCCTGGTTTGGTACTAGGCCCACGCCATCTAGCCAAAAATTCTATTTTATAAAGAGATTGCCCTTGGATTACATAAGTTTCTATATCCCACTTCGAGTTTTCTGCAAGAGGAGAGATATTTTTAAACATCTGATTTCGCAGAGAAACTTGTTTCCTACTCACGGCAATTAGCCATTCTTCTACTTTTTGCCACGATCTTTTTCGAGTTTTAAGTCTCAGTTGATTTTCCATTACTTTAAGCATAGTCATACCTCTAGAATTATTGAGGGATGGCGGCTTGAAATTGACCACGAAACCGCTCTTAGTGAAATCCTCGGCTAGCACGCTCGGATATTGTTGTAGCCAGTCTTGAATTATAAAATGAAAGGCGAGAAAACAAGTTAGAAGAGTATTAGTCAGAATTATTACTAAAAATATTGGGCGAATTAAGGGGGGAGGAGGCTGCAATTTTGCCCCTGAATCAATAAATTTAATTATAACAGCAAGACATATTGAAATCAAGGGCCAAAAGACAACAGCTAAAGATTGGCGATCGGGAGTCAAATTCACTGATAAAAACCAGCTAATTAATGCTCCTGTAATCCAAGGGCTAAGACTAATTCCAGAGATGATAAATGGCTCCTGACTTGTCCGCCAACCAATCCCAATTGTCAAAAATAGCCAGCTACAATCAGCTAGAGTATCCTTGAGTGCTTTATTCTTAATTTCTAAGGCTGAAAACAAGAAGAAAAACAGGCTGATTAATAGAGGTGTTTTCCAATGTAAAACTTGAGGCGGAAGCAAAATCCTTTGTAAAATTACATTGGCTTTAATAAGATTTCTCATGTCACTAATACTCAGGGAAGTATTAAAACTACTTGATTTAACTGTTAACAGTTAATTGCCTTCATTTGCTTTCTAGATATAATACTAGCAAAATGACACAATGACTGCAAGTGTGTGCTATTAAAAGTACACCAAATTGAGTGAATCCTTGAGCAGATTTTTTCTGATTGCGAACAAGATTACGACTACCTATTGGCACGGGAATTGTAGAGGTATTTTGATTTGTTTGTAGTAAAAGAAGTCTTAATATTTCTAATCCCTTCCATTTTCCTAAAAAAGATATAGTATAAATTAGAAATGCTGCCAAAATTAATACCACAGAAACAGGATGCCACTGACCTAAAAGGATATAACCCATAAGTAGTTCTACTTCGTCTTTTGATAGAAAGCTTTCCCAAATAAAAAAAGTTAACCAACCTATGCAGGTCGAGAATAAATTAATTACTGCTGTATATTCTACGCTAGTTTTGGGACTGAGCATTAGGGACTTTTGAAAGAACCACGATTCTATTGCGATTGCTAACCACAAAATTAAAATTTGAGATAAAAAAGCACGCAATGGTAAAACAGTGGGAAACATGATGAGGAAGAAGGAAGAAGTTTGACTGGGAGATGGCGCTGCCATAATCTATATAGTACATGAATAAAGTTTAAGTAGAGAAAGGTTTTAGTGTTCTCGATCGCTGCCATCTTTAGTTAAAATAGCTACTGCACGTACCAAACCAGGACAGTGCAAACAAGCTCTACAGATTATTGAAAGGATAGAAATTAGTGAAAATTTTTCTGGGAGTAGGTAAGGAGCTATAATAAGCAAATGTATGGCTTTATTTGCTGTAGCTAAAAATAGGCGCAGCTAAACAAAAAAGATAAAATGGTTGAGATAGCATCTAAAATTTTCCCAGTCCCCGACCTTGACAATAGTAGTAAATCCGGGTATATAGATACTGTAGCCAAAATATACTTCAGCATTTAATTTCCAATCTTTTTTTAGCGTAAGTGGGCAAAATCTTTACTATCTCTGGGTTTCAGGCGGGGTTTTCACTACCCCAAGAAAAGAACAAAAAAAGTATATGCAGCAAATAGAAAACTATCGCGGTTGCCTTCTAGGTTTAGCAGTTGGCG
>NZ_JAQMUA010000223.1:0-5922 GCF_028330895.1 Kamptonema animale CS-326
TCACCACTATGGACTACTTTAACCAAATCTTTTTTGAGAATTGGTAGTTGTTGTTTTTGGTGGTAGTAATTTGGCTTCTCTCTGGGAGCGGCGATGCTCGTTATCAATGGACAAGCGTTAACAGCAGTGCGATTCTTTTCCCACCAATCAAATCTATCCCCTAGCTGGCGGTTATACCAATAACGGCAAATTCTGAGCCATTGGTTGAGGATTAGCTTTTGATTGGTGTCGGGATAGAATTGGTACTGGTAGGTCGCCTTCATTGCGTTGCAGCCGATACGCATCAATCAGTGTTAATTTAACAAGGGATGTTGTTTGGACAAATGGGTATTTTATTGCTTCATGTGGTGGCGTGACGGTTGAGCAATTAAAGAAGTACATTGAGGAGCAAGATAGGCCAGTTGAATAATATTTGTTCGCCTCATCATCCACCTGCCCACTGCTCAAAGCTATGCTTTGAGATTGTGAACAGGTGGAATCCTCATCTCACGCGCCTTCCATCCCACACCAACCGAAGCGGTATGGTGTGGGGATTCCCGTCTGTTTAGCTAAACCCAAGCATACAAAATTGCTAGGTTGTCGATCGCGCTGAGGGTATGAATTGTTTTTGGTGGGACATAAGCGAAACTACCGGGTTGCAGTGAGATTTGATTCCCGGCGCGATCGAGTTTTCCCTGTCCTTCCAAAACATAAATCGCTGTTCCGCGCAATGCTGAATGAGTAGGAATATCATCTCCAGCAGAAATACAGACTAAGGAGAATTGCGATCGCTCGTCTTTAGACAGAACTATTTTATGGATTTCCCGATCCAAGTAAGCAATCCGATCTGATAGCGGAGGTGCGATCGTCTGTTCGGAGATGCTAGGAGTTGTTGTAACCGATTGAGCAAGGGTTGCTTGGCGATCGCTTAGATTAATCTTAATTTGGGATTGTTCAGTAAACAACTCCTTTAACGAACTGCTCATCTGGGTTTTAACTTGATTAATTGCTTGGTAGGTTTCCAGATCGGAACAAAAAATCTCTAAAATTAGAACTGGTTCGGAAGTCTTCAATGTCCACTGACACTTTGACAGTAACTCGCGGGTGATGCGATCGCAGGATTGACAGAATAGGTTTGTAATTCCTGCTTGTAGTTCTAACTGTAGCAGTCGATCTAAGGGAGAGGAGGGAATTGCTCGATCGTCCCCAGGTAAATTTGAGGAGTTCATCATGATTGCTTGTGGATTGAGTTTAATAGTTGGCTAGAAGATAGGGAGACGGCTCTTGTGGTGAGGAGAGGGAATATTTCTGGGACAGAGAAGATGGGTGTCTGTAGGTAACAGGCAATTTCTTTCAAATTAGGTATAGATTTGCTAACCTTCTGCGTCTTTTACATTTAGGACTTACGCAAAAAACCGTTTGGCTGACGGGGACGTAAGCTCGGTTTCTGGTGAAAAATAATGAATCTCTCCGAGAGACATTGATGCAGAAACTGGGTTTTTGCCCTGCGCGTGTAAGTCATGACATTGTTGCCATTCTGCTCTTAAAGAACTGTCAAACGCTGAGTTATCTCCTATAATTCAGAATGCAGGATATTAGCTAAAAAATCTGCTAGCTATGCTACCAACTATATTTTTATTAATAATTGATCTGATTAAATTGGGAATGTAACTTTCATTACTTAGGCACGATCGCGTAACGCCGCCATCCTGGGGGTAAGAATACCGCGCTTGGAAAGCGGCCGTACTGCGATTTTGCGTAATTCCTAAAATTGCAAAAATGTTCTAGCTGCAATCAAATTGCGACTATTTTTCAAGATGCGATCGCTAAATGAGTAGAGCAGGGGATGCTGGGGGTGCGATCGCGATCGTCTTAGCGATAAAGTCACTGTAGCACTTGGCGGCTGTACTGCGATCGTAGATCCTGACCAATTTAGATTGAAAGCGATCGCGAATGGTAGTGTTGAAGTGGCAGCGCCGATTCCGATCGGCGCTTTTTCAACTATTTATCACCGCTTCCATTGTTGGTAGGAGTACAATGCAAGAGCTAACCAAAGTAATCCAAAAGCCTGCATTTTTACAGGGGATGCTGTTTCGTGATAAACGTAGATAGCCAAAAGAAACTGAAGACTTGGTGAGAGGGAATGAAACAAGCCTAAAGCTGACAGAGGCAAGCGCTTAGCACCTTCGCCATACAAGACAGAAGGGATGGCAGTAGCCCCACAGCCAATAATTAGCAAAAGGCGGTTTAATTCGGGCAAGTTAGTGACAGTTTCGAGGTTGGCAAAGCAGAGCAGATAAATAGCAGATGGTACTGCTAAAATTGCCATTTCAACTAAGGTTTGAACAATGGGTTCAGCATCAACAGATGCTTTTTTTCGGGCTAGACCATAGAATGCCCAAGTTAATCCAATGCCAACGGCAAACCAAGGGAAATCTTCAGCATTGCTGGTCAATAAAGCGGTAGCTGCTACGCCTAAGATCAGGGCTAGCCAGTTTAACAATTGATAGCGTTCCCGAAATACGATTAAGCCGAGAATCATCGAAGCAATATAGCTGAGAAACATTCCCGCGCTGCATTCCATCACTCGCCCTTTTTGGATGGCAAAGATATACAAAATAACGTGCATCCCTAGAAAGAAAGCGGAGGAAGTTAAGGCGAATAAGTTGCCTGATTTCCAGATTTCGCTAACTTTCGACCAGCCATTATTTGGGAGTACGAAAAGGGACAAGAAGATGAAGGAACCAATCGCCCGAAATGCGGCAATTTGATATGCTTCGATCTCAGGAAAGCCTTTGTAGAAGATACAGTAAATGCCCCATAAAAAGCCTGCGGAGGCAACGTAAAGAACGCCAGAAGGGGTGACAGCCGCCTGAACAGGCTGTCTTTTTTGCAGTTGAATTGTCATATAATTAACTCACGTTTTAGATGTGGCCTGTCTGGCCTCGATTAGAAGCCAGCAGGTCTTTTCTGATTGGAAGGTCAAGGTTTCAATTAAGGCGGGGTACAATGAGTACCTTCTGGATTGCTATTTGGTACACAAGCGTTGGCGATCGCGTGATTGACTTCGCTCTCAGAGGCTTTCCAGAAGAGGGGTAATCCCCATAGAAAACCCACTGCGAAAATCGAAAGAACGCCAGAATGAGTAACAGCAAACCAAAGAAGTTGTCTTCGTTGAATTTGTGTCATACTAGGAGTGGTTTAAATTTTCGATGTCTGGCTTCAGTCGGACTGAAGCTAGATATCTTTTCTCTTGAACAACTTCATTATTGAGTAATCACCCTTACAAAACAAGGGTAAAACAAGGGTAAAATACAGAATTTAACTAAAATAGAATCGCATAACTTTATAGGCGCTAAACTTCTGAATTTGCATCAAAAATTATCCTAAACTTCGGCAACGAACTTATTATCTTCGTTAACTTCGGTGAAATGATTGGGACTTATGCACGCGGGGCCAAAAACCCGGTTTCTGCGTCAATCTCTCGCAGAGAGCGACAATCTTTCAAAGAAACCGGGTTTTTTTGTGTAGTCCTAATCTTATGCACGGGGGCCAAAAACCCGGTTTCTGCATCAATCTTTCGTAGAGAGCGACAATCTTTCAAAGAAACCGGGTTTTTTTGCGTAGTCCTAATGATGTTTCGTGGCTTATGCTAAAATTCCTATAGGTAGGAAGTGAGGGAAGTGATGACAAACAAACAATCAGAGATTGAACGTGCTCGCGGCCGCATCCTTACTAACCAAGGCCGAGATAAACTTCAGCCAGCAATTGACAATTGGGCAAGTGAAAATGGTATTAGCAAAGCAACAGCCAACCAAATTTATAAAATATTTAAAGATAAAAAAGAATATATAGGAGTTGATACCATCCGAAAAATATTGAAGGGGATTGAAGGAGTTGATGAAAAATCTATCCGTATTCTCTTTGAGATTTTTGGATTAAGTTTAGAATCAAGTGACCATCAATTAGAAGAGGATTTAAAACCTATCATTGACGATCCTCCTGATTCCCAACCCCGATGGGTAGGCCGCGAAACTCTCATCAATGAACTGATCGAAAAACTCCAAGGAAACTGTCGCATTCTCTCCATAGTTGGTATCACCGGCATCGGCAAAACTTCCCTGGCCAAACAACTCGCCAAACAACCCCAACTCAGCCAAAAATTGCCAGAAAAAGAGATAAGTTTTTTCCAAGAATCTCCAACATTTCAAGTAGTGGCCGATCGCATTTTAGGCGCAGAAGCCAACACTCCCCAGTTACAGGGGGAAAAAAATACCGATAATCTCATTAATGCAATGGTAAATCAGTTAAAATCCCAGCCGATTTTGCTGATACTTGATATGATCGAAGTAATATTAGAACCAGACGGAAAAAGCGGCCATCAGTTTAAAGATTCCCTATTTGCAAAGTTTTTAGATCGGGTGGTATTAGCGGATAAAATGCCGTCGCGAATTGTCCTCACTTCTCAAGATCGACCGCCGATTATGGCACAAGGACACTACCCTGAAGATAGATTTTTTGAGAAGCCTCTACGCGGTTTGGAGGAAGAGGAGACGATCGCGTTATTTCGGCAGTGGGATGTGACAGTTGAGGGAGAAAAAACTCAGGGATATCTGAAGCGGATTTTTGCAGTTTACCAAGGGCATCCCTTAGCTTTAAGCGCGATCGCGGGGGAAGTGCGCGAGAGTCCCTACAACGGCAATCTTGAGCTTTATTGGTGTGATTATGGCGAAGAGATTGAAGAGGCAGAAAAGCTAAAAGCTAAGACAGAGGGCGATCCTAAAGACGATAAACCCACAATTGACCGCTTTAGCCCTAATTTGCAAGATTTAGTATTAATTCGCATAGAAAATACGGTGGAACGATTGCGGAAGGCTGACCCAATTGCCCATGAGTTACTGTGTAAGGGAGGAATTTCTCGACGGCCAGAAGAACGCCGTGTTTGGTTGAGGTTAATGAACAAATTTGAGCCAGAAATCCAAAAGTTAGCGTTTCAAACATTGCAGCGGCGCTTCTTTTTAGAACATGAAAATACGGCAAGTAATAGAATTGTCTATAGCCTCCATCCGTTAATGCGGCGAGTTGCCTTGGAACACTTGAAAAAATTGGATGGGGAGGTGCAAGCATGAGTCAAAATGCGATCGCCTACCGAGTTGTGAATTGGCTGGAATTATCAGAGGAAGAATTACCAATGCTGCGGCGGACTGCGGCGGGAAAGTGGGTGATACCGGGATGGGATGATGCAGGAATAGATGCGGAAATTTCTGCACAGGAAAGTCAGGAATTTCAGAGCGTGAGAGAGTTAACAAAGACAGAAGAAGCCCGTGTCGGTCTGATTTTTTCTTATTTAAAAGAGTATGAACCTCAGCCAACGGCTGATAATTTAGAGAAAGTGAGTCACTACCTGGAAGCATTTCACCATTTCTGTGAATTGGCAGCATGGGAAGAAGCTTGGGAAGTCCTTTTTATTCGCTGCGATACGCCGACACGGGAAGAATTGCACAATCAGTTACATACTTGGGGTTATTATCGGCTACGGATTGAATTATACAACCAACTTTTAGGCAAGTTAGATAATAAATACCGCGATAGCATTTGTTACTGCGGTTTGGGCATTGCCTACGATTCTCTGGGAGACTACCGCCTGGCCATTGAATATCACGAGAAACACTTGGAAATAGCACTAGAAACTGGCGATCGCAATGGGGAGGGACGAGCTAATGGGAATTTGGGCAATGCCTACCAATCCCTGGGAGACTACCGCCGTGCCATTGAATATCACGAGAAACACTTGGAAATAGCGAGAGAAATTGGCGATCTCGGTAGGGAGGGAGGAGCTTATGGGAATTTGGGCATTGCCTACAAATCCCTGGGAGACTACCGCCTGGCCATTGAATATCACGAGAAACTCTTGCAAATAGCCATAGAAATTGGCGATCGCAA
>NZ_JAQMUA010000224.1:0-17996 GCF_028330895.1 Kamptonema animale CS-326
CCCCCCCCCCACCCTACGTTTAATTATGTCCGACTACTTACCACGCCTGTTGGCGGCATTACGTAATCGTGCGTAAGTCCCGATCAAATATCTAATACCCCGGCAATTATTGATAATGCAACAATCGGTGCTGTCACTGCTCTCAGAATTCTACTCCCCAAAGACACAGGTTGAAAACCAAACTCGATCGCATTTTTTACTTCCTTCTCCGTCCATCCCCCCTCTGGCCCTGTAGCGATTACAATCGATGAGTAATTGGTAATTGGTAATTGGTGATTGGTAATTGGTGATTGGTGATTGGTGATTGGTGATTCTTCCTTTTCTATTTTATTATCTAATAAGCAATCTAATAAATGCTGTGAATTGCCGCGAGCAACGCAAATATATCTATACTTTCGATCGCAATTTTCTACCCCAACTGCAAAGGAAACGGGTTCTAAAATTACAGGTACAATTTGCCGTTCTGACTGCTCGGCCGCCTCAGCCGCAATCCGCCGCCACCGCTCAATCTTCTGAGAACTCGGCTTGAGTAAGGTGCGATCGCTAACTACAGGTATTATACAATATACCCCTAGCTCTACCGCCTGTCTCACAACATCATCAAAGCCATTTCCCTTGGGCAAAGCCACCATCAGCGTCACATCTACATTCAGCTCACTTTTAATAAAAACTTCCTCTTGTATAACGGCAACTGCATCTATTGCGGCCAACTCAGCCAGCCAGCAATGCCCCCGCCCGTCCATCGCCAAAAAGCGATCGCCCTCTCTCAAGCGCAAAACTCGATACAAATAATGCTGCTGTTGTGCAGTCAGGATAATTTGTCGATCTTGGAGTTGAGAAGGAGCGATCGCTAATCGTTGTAATTGGGCCATGTGACGTTAGATTTTAGATATTCAATCCAAGATTTTATTCAATCTCAAATCTACAATCTAAAACCTACCATCGGCTCAGCCTTATTCCTTGATTTGTTTCAAGTAAGCCGAGATTGCCTCTGTAGCTAGCTGTGTTATTGGCTTACCCTGACGGGCTGCTTCATCTTTCAGCTCACTGTAGATTTCATCGCGAACGCTAATTCGACGACGGACTTTGGCAGCACCTGCGGGGCTTGTCTCATCCCCATTGTCGTTACTGGCAGTAACTTCTAATTCATTGAGCTCAGTGGTCATCGAGGCAGCAGATGGGTAGTTGGTTACAAAATGACGGATATATTCCATCCCAACGCGATCGCAAAAATCTCCGAAACTCTCTCCTAAATTCCGTCCTTGTTTAAAACAAACAAAAATCGGCTCTAGAAAAGTTTCCAGGCCATTAAAAGGAACTTTCTCCTCAAAAGGTTTTGCTAGCCGCGTTTGGTCAGGAGAACCACCCAGCCAAACTTGATAGGCTTCAGGCGCACTCCCAACAAATCCCAATTCTGCCATATAAGGTCTCGCACATCCATTGGGGCAACCAGTCATCCGCACCACAAAATGTTCCTGCGGCATTCCCAATTTCTCTAAAACTGCCCGAATCCGGTCTAAAATTCCCGGTATTACCCGTTCTGATTCAGTAATCGCCAGCCCACAGGTCGGCATTGCCGGACAAGCCATTGAATAGCGTACTAAGGGGTCAATCGCAGTTTCCGATTTAATTCCGCAGCGGTCGAGAATTCCTTGAATTTCCTGTTTGCTATCGGCTGAAATCTCGTAAATCAGTACATTTTGGTGCGGTGTAACTAACATCGGCAGGTTGTATTTCTGCACAATTTCCCGCAGCGCCGTTTTTAGCTGAAATCCGCCTTCATCCTTAACTCGACCATTTTCTATGGAAATGCCGACAAAAAGTTTGCCGTCACCCTGTTCGTGCCAACCCAAGAAATCGTAGTATTTCCACTCTGGTAGTGGCTTAAAAGCTGTTAAGGGTTTGCCAAAATACTCTTCTACTTTTGCCTTGAATTTCTCCACGCCCCAGTCATTGATCAGATATTTTAACCGGGCGTGGCGGCGGTCGGCGCGATCGCCATAATCTCTTTGCGTCGCCACAACAGCCTTAACCAGATCGTAAACATCATCTTTTGCTACATAGCAAATCTCATCGGCTACCCGTGCAAAAGTCTCTTCTTTATTGTGAGTGCGACCCAAACCCCCACCAGCAAATACGTCAAACCCTTCTAACTCCCCAGCGGAGTTAACGATGACCACCAAACTCAGATCCTGGGAATACAAGTCAATGGAATTGTCTCCCGGTACTGTCACCGAGCACTTAAACTTCCGGGGCATATACTGCGCCCCGTAAATTGGCTCTTCCTTGTCCTCAAAGATAGTCCCGTTTTTATTCTCTTGTCTCGCCGCCGTCACCGCTGGGTCTTCTTCGGCCGTCACTGCCTTTTCGCCATCCAGCCAAATCTCGTAATAAGCACCCGTCTGGGGTGTGAGCAAGTTAGCAATATTCTCGGCGTACTGTCTAGCAAACGCATAGTCTGGGCGATTTTTATAGGGTGCTGTCGGTGCCATCACGTTGCGGTTTAAGTCGCCGCAAGCTCCTAGAGTTGACCCCATACTTTTTATAATTGACGAAAACACGACTTTGAGATTTTTCTTCAAAACGCCGTGTAGCTGGAAACCTTGACGAGTCGTGGCCCGCAGCGTACCGTTGCCATATTCCTCAGAGAGTCGGTCTAAGGTCAGGTAGAGCTCCGGCGGCACGAATCCCCCAGGATTGCGGGTGCGGAGCATCATTTGAAAGTCTTTCTCCTGACCCTTAACCCGATTGTCGCGGTTGTCCTGTTGGTAGGAACCGTGAAATTTGAGGATCTGAATGCCGTCTTCGGTGAAATGCGTTGTGTCTTGCAACAGCTCAGTTGCAACGGGTTCCCGCAGGTAGTTGCTGCGTTCTTTCCAGCCTTCTGCTTTAGAGAGCTTGCGTTGGGTGGGAGCGATCGGAGTTTGAGTCATGGATGCAGTGCCAGTTGTAATCAGCAAAATTTACTTGTATATTCCTTGACAAAATCACTCAAAAATGCTTGAGTAGGAAAATTAATAGCGGTAATCCGGTGGGAATTGTGTTCAATCATTTTATTTTAACATGAGGGCATGGCGAAGTTGCGATCGTAATTAATAATTTAAGATTGCTCGGTAAGGTGACTTTGCAGGAGGTGTTTTCACTCCCTAGAGGGCGGCGTTAGGTGAGTTAGAATTGCTGGTAACGCTACTTTGCGGGATATATTCTGAGCGCCGATACGGTCTTAGCTGAGCTACGAATAATTGATAGAGGAACAAAAATGCCAGATTCATTAATGTATGAAGAAAACCATTTTGTAGTCTTGGAGCAAAATCAGCCAGAGCAATTCTTGACTACCGCAGAACTGCTAGAAAAGCTGAAGCTGATTTTAGCTCAGCGGCAGGATGATTTGCCGAGGGAAGTGCAAAAATTTACCTCTGTGGAAGCTCAAGCCCAACATTTGATTGACACTTACTGTGAATTAGATGTCGGGCCTGGAAACTTTTTACAATGGTATGCTGTGCGATTGGAAAAGTAACATTTATTGCTAATTGCTAATTGCTAATTGCTAATTGCTAATTGCTAATTGCTAATTGGGGGAAATACATTCCCATCTTCCCCATCTCCCCCACCTTCCCCATCTGCCCCACCTCTCCCATCTACCTCATCTCCCCCTCTTCCTGATTACCTTTTCCTTCCCTAAGCTTTGGCTGCAATTAAAGCCAAATCAATTTGATTTTCAGCAGGTTGAGTAACTTGAGCTTTTAAACCAGGGCCAAAAAAAGTAGCAATTTTATCCTGTTTTTCTTGCCAAGTTTCTAGAGGAAACAACGGCGAATAAAATTTCAGAACTAAAGTATAAGCACCATCAATGGTAATTTCTTGCAACCCTTTGAGCAAAGGTCTTTCCTCATCTGTGGGAGCTAAACCTAAACGTTTAAGAGCATCATCTAAGTGAGCTTCTTGACCATAGCGGTAACGAG
This sequence comes from Kamptonema animale CS-326, assembly GCF_028330895.1. Taxonomy (NCBI): domain Bacteria; kingdom Bacillati; phylum Cyanobacteriota; class Cyanophyceae; order Oscillatoriales; family Microcoleaceae; genus Kamptonema; species Kamptonema animale. Next base: position 3,963 of record NZ_JAQMUA010000224.1, read on the forward strand.
TTACATCCTTACGAAGTTGATTTTGAGTAGGCGTAGCCTGCTGTTCTCGCAGGGCCAATACTTCGGGAGTTGTGGGTGTGGTGAAAGGTACTGGGGTGAGTTCAGAGGCTTTCAAGGCTAGACCTCCGAGTAGCAGTGGAACTCCGTAAAAAAATCCTGCCAGATTGAGGGTAGGATTGCCCGTGAAATAGGCCCAAAATCCACCAATTGTTAAAATACTGCCGACAACTAAGCCGACGATCGCTAAAGAAATTTGACGTAACATATTCAGTAGGTTAGTTTGTGGGATGCACAGAATATAGCAGTTTTCAGTTGCATGAGAACAGGATAATTGCTAATTGCTAATTGAGAATTAAGAATTGTTATTGATTCTTAAGTCCAGATCGATAAGAGTTTAGCAGAAATTGGACGTTTTTATAAGCTTGCTTCTGTGCGATCGCACTTGCACATTTTTCTGGGACGGCGTTACAATTACCCTCCACAAGTTTTTACCAGCTAGAATATAACTGATCCCGTCTGGCTCGATCGCAGCCCCCTAAGTAATTGCAACTATGTTCGCTCTCTCTCGCTACGAAATTTCTACTCAAATTTACGAAATACAAACTTTAGCTGAACCTTTGAGCGACAATAATGATTAAAAAATATCGAGGATACTATGCTTAAACTACTTAGATACATTAGTATTTCTCTGATTACCGCCTGTTTGCTATTTGCTTGTCATGCTTCGGCACCCACCCCATTAAAACACCCTCCTTTGAAAGTGGAATTTACATCTTTTGTTGGGGAGCATTCAGGCATCATTGCTCAAGAAAAAGGATTCTTCAAAGCCCAAGGGGTAGATGTGGAATTAATTTATAAACGATACATCCAATTGGAGATAGCAAATTTCAGTGCGGGTAAATATGATGCTATAATATTGACCTTGGGAAGTTTTATCAACTTGAGTGCCACAAATCCAGATATACAAGGCGTGGTGGTTATAGATGAATCAACAGGCGCAGATGTGGTAGTCGCTCAATCGCAAATTAAAACCGTCGCTGACTTGAAAGGGAAAAAGCTAGGTGCAAATCTAGGCGGTTTTAGCGAAATTTTCGTGACTGAAATGTTGAAAACTGCCAACTTAACCAGCGATGATGTGAACTTGGTTAAAGTAGAGGCTTCAGAAATTCCTCAACGCCTGAAAAATAACGCTATTCAAGCCGGACACACTTGGGAACCCCATCTCTCTGAAGCTATCAAATTAGGGGAACATATCTTATTTACCAGCAAACAAACCCCTGGCTTGATTTTAGATATGATTGTCTTTCGTGGTGAGATAATCCGCGATCGCCCCGAAGACGTTCGGGCATTTGTACGAGGATGGCTAGAAGCCTCGACCTACTGGAAAGCAAATGTTCAGGAAGGAAATGCTATCATCAGTAAAGCGTTAAAAATTCCTAGCAATACAATCTCTCTGGAGGGAGTCAACCTAACTGATTTAGGTGAAAATCAAAAATTCTTTCAATCTAGCAACCCTAACTCCATTTACAAAACTGCCAAGATCTATGCAGACTTTTTTATTCGCTCTGGAAACGTGACGCGCATTCCTGAGCTAAAAAGTTTGTTCAATTCTTCTTTCTTAAACCCTCCCTCCTAGTTTAAAGCCATGCAGCACTCCCTTTTAGGCGGCATCCGTACAAAGTTGATCGCCTCCTTTCTCATTGTTGCTTTGAGTCCGTTGCTGTTATTGGCATTTCTCAACAAACAGACAACTGAAAAAGCACTAACTGACAACGCAAAACAAGCCTTATCTGCGGCGGCTAACGAAACTGCTAATAGAATAGATGCTTTTATTGATGGAAATCTCAATGCGGTGCGTGTAGAGGCGATTTTACCAGGTTTGGCACGCTACCTGAGCCTAAATCCAAAACAGCGAGATGAAAGTCCCGAAATGCAATTGGCGACAGAAACATTAATTCGTCTCAGTCGCAAAGATATGATCAATGTTCTCTCCTATGCTTTGCTCGACTTAAACGGTAAAAATGTGTTAGATACATATACATCGAACATTAGCAAAGATGAATCTACTCAAGATTACTTTAAAAAACCGCTGCAAACTGGGTTATCCTTTGTTTCTAGCATGAAGCGAGCGCCGACAATTCCTGACCTTGTCACCCTCTTTTTTAGCAGTCCAGTTCGCAATGCCAAGGGAGATATATTGGGTGTGTTGCGTGTTTCATACAATGCTACTGTTGTCCAGCAGTTAGTAACTCGACAAACTGAACGGGCTGGGGCAAAATCTTTTGCTATTCTTTTAGATGAAAACTATATTTATCTGGCACATAGCACTGCACCAGAAATGATTTTTAAATCAATTATGTCTCTGCCTGCCGATGTTGTAACTCAACTGCAACGGGAAGGGCGTTCACCTAATTTTTCTGTCAAAGAATTGGCAACTAATGAGTCAAAACTTAAGCAAGCATTGGATAATAAAGAGTCGTATTTAATTGCATCTTTGGCAGCAACAGGCGATCGGGTTAATCTGATTGCGATCGCTCGTTTGCAATATAAACCTTGGTCTGTGTTGTTCGTACAGCCCCTTGCTGTTGCCCTAGCACCTGTAGAAAAGCAAATTCGTGACGCAATGTTTCTATTTGCATTTATCGCTGGAGTAGTGACCATCATCGCTTTCGCCATTGGGCAACTGTTAACAAAGCCAATAATTTACCTTACCAATATAGTTTTCCAGTTTAGCGCAGGTAAATTAGATATCCGCGCCAAAATTAGCTCAAAAGACGAAATAGGTCAACTAGCAAAATCGTTTAACAATATGGCACTTCAGTTACAAACATCTTTTGAAACTTTGGAACAACGGGTACAGGAGAGAACAGCAGAGCTAGTAATTGCTAAAGAAAAAGTAGAAAATGCAAATCAAGCTAAAAGTTTATTTATTGCCAACATGAGCCATGAATTGCGCTCGCCTCTCAATGCTATTCTCGGTTTTTCTCAATTGATGGTACGCGCCACAAACTTGCCGCCGGAACAACATGAAAATGCGGGCATCATCTATCGCAGTGGCGATTATCTATTGACACTGATTAATAATGTTCTGGATCTATCGAAAATTGAAGCAGGTAAAACTATCCTCAATCCTAAAGACTTTGACTTACATCTCTTGCTAGATGATTTAGAAGATATGCTCCATCTAAGTGCAACTAATGCTGGCTTAAAGTTGGTCTTCAAGCGGCATGAAAATGTCCCCCGTTATATCTGCACCGATCAAGTTAAATTGCGTCAGGTTTTAATTAATTTACTTAGCAATGCCATCAAATTTACCTCGGAGGGTCAAATTACTCTCTCTGTTTTTCAGGGAAAGCCAGAAATCACAGATGTTTTTAATCTTCATTTTCGTGTGCGCGATACTGGAGTGGGAATTGCCGTCCCCGAATTGCCACAGCTTTTTGATGCCTTTTCCCAAGCACAGGCAGGAAAAGAAATGCAAGAAGGCACGGGATTAGGTTTAGCCATCAGTCGGAAATTTGTCCAACTGATGGGCGGAGATATTTCCGTAGAAAGTAAATTAGGAAAAGGCACAACTTTCCAATTCAATATTCAGGCAAAATTGGGTCAAGAAACAAATCCCAAGATTTCAGAAGAACATCCACGAGTGCTGGGGCTTGTTCCCAATCAACCTACATATAAAATTCTCATAGTAGATGATAAACATATTAATCGCAAATTACTAATTAAATTGCTCAGTCCTTTGAGATTTGAGGTCAAAGAAGCTAGTAATGGAAAAGAAGCGATCGCGATTTGGGATGAGTGGGAACCGCACCTAATTTGGATGGATATGAGAATGCCTGTGATGGATGGCTACGAAGCTACAAAATATATTAAATCCACCACCAAAGGCAATGCTACAGCGGTGATTGCTTTAACGGCAAGTGTTTTAGAGGAAGAAAAAGCGATCGTGCTTTCGGCTGGGTGTGATGACTTTGTTCGTAAACCTTTTGCTGAATACACCATTTTTGACACACTAGCTAAACATCTTGGTGTAAAATATATCTATGCAGAAACAAATTTGCCCACAATCGATGAGCGCTCGAAAACTATCTTAACATCGCTACAGCTAACCTGTATGCCGAGAGAATGGATTAGTCAACTATACGAAGCGGCACTTGAGGCTAATACGAACCTCGTCTTACAATTGATAGGGCAAATTCCAGAGAGAGAGACTCATTTGATACAATCACTAACAAAAATTGCTCGACAATTTGAATTTGAACAGTTGGTTGACTTAGTGGAACCCCTAATAACTAATGAATGCTAACTCCGAAACAGAAAGTAAAGGTAACATTCTCCTAGTAGATGACATTCCCGACAATCTACAACTTTTAAGCGATTTGCTCCTCAAACTCGGCTACACTGTTCGCAGCGTCACCAGTGGCAGAATGGCACTAAAAACAGTCCAAGTGAAGCGACCAGATGTGATTCTTTTAGATATCAAAATGCCCGAAATGGATGGCTATCAAGTCTGTAAAACCATTAAAAAAGATGAAAGTTTACGCACAATTCCCGTAATATTTATTAGCGCTTTAGATGATGTTTTTGACAAGGTGACTGCCTTTAATTTAGGTGGAGTTGATTACCTTACCAAACCCTTTCAGATTGAAGAAGTTGTAGCCCGTCTGGAAAATCAGTTAACCATCCAACGCCAGCAACGACTTTTGGAACAAGAAATTGCTAAACGCAAGGAAGCAGAAGAGGTACTTTATCAGTCCAGAGCATTACTATCTAGTATTTTAAATAGTTCCCTTGATGGCATTGCGGCAATGCAAGCCGTTCGTGACCCTAGAACAGGAGATATTGAAGATTTTCGTTGTTTAGTAGTCAACCCTGTAATTGCTAGAGCCTTTGGCAGTAGGCGTGAAGATACGATCGGCAAGCTAGCACTGAAGAAATTTCTCAGCCGTTTTGAGCCCGAACTATTTACTCGTTTTGTTGAAATTGTTGAGACGGGAGAACCATTAAAACTGGATTTTTACTCTCCGTCAGGAGAGTCTTCTTGGTATCACTTTGTAGCAGTGAAGTTAGGAGATGGTTTTGCCATTACTATCCGTGATATCACGGCTAGAAAACAAGTCGAAATGGCTCTCCAAGATGCCAATCATAAACTAGAATTACTGGCGAATTTGGATGGTTTAACTCAAGTTGCTAACCGTCGTTGTTTTAACGAGCGTCTGCAAAGGGAATGGTCGCGCTTGGCGCGAGAACAACAGCCACTTTCACTAATTTTGTTCGATGTTGATAAGTTCAAATCCTACAATGACTATTATGGTCATCTAGCAGGTGATGATTGTCTCATTAAGATAGCGCAAGCAGTACAGCAGGAGGTTCATCGTCCCGCCGATTTAGTGGCGCGTTACGGCGGCGAAGAATTTGTGATACTTCTCCCTAATACAGATTTAGCGGGAGGGATTAATGTAGCGGCAAAGATTCAGCAAATAATTCACAATTTAGCGATTCCCCACGAACATTCTAATGTAAAGGATATCATCACAGTTAGTCTCGGCATCGCCTCCCTAATCCCAACCTTAGAAGTTCCGCCAGATACGCTGGTTGCTCATGCAGACAAAGCGCTATATCAAGCCAAAGAATACGGGCGAGATCGCTATTTTACAAATACTTGATACAATGTAAATAGGGAGCCTTAAAAACGGATTGAGTATCAGATAAGTAAATCCACCTAATAAAACATAAGATCGGGATGGCTAAAAAGCTGACTGTATAAACATTCTTCCTTCTCTCCTAGATAACTAAATTTTTCTTCCTTCTTCCTTCTTCCTTCTACTAGCTTTTTTGACACTTTCTTAAAAATCTAGCACAGTAAGTACGGAAGACCCGCAAAATTGCCATAAGTCAGCATTAGAAATCAGAGAGGCGGCGATCGCAGACCTGCTGGAGCCTATCGGCACTCAAAAAGTTTATGATGATATTACAATCCTTGTCCGCAAGCAAAAATAAATATTTCTAGTTGAGTTTGGTGTAAACTTACGCCTGTAGGTTTGCCGCCTAGTTGTAACCTATTTTAGCAACGCTCAACTCAATAGTGTATTATCATCAAATCAGGGTGTAGAGTCAAGCGATCGCGATTTCCGCTAGACCTAACATAAACTCAGCAGTTGAGAATTAATTATTCTGGGTTAATCCGGGACTGCCATCCAGATCGCCAGTATCATCAAGATATCTAGATCGCCGATTGCGATCGCCAAACCTAACCCTCTTAACTCCATCTCAGACCATGCTCAAAGATGAAAATCGACAAGCTACTACTGTCAATAGACCACCAGTTGACCAAAATAGGTCAATCCTAGAGCAGATTAACTCCCTCAAGCGCGAGGATGAAAGGCTCTACAATATCTTAGCGATCGATGTCTGGGCATTAGCTAAGACAATGGATGAGTATCAACCAGGATTCTGGGCAGCTTTTATGAAAAATCGTGAGAAAGCACTGAAGCGATTTTTGTCTGAGATGATTAAGAACAAACCCGCCAATACCAAACGCCCTCCCTTCCTCCGCTAAGCTGAAATCAGCTTCAATTTTCTGGCTAAATATAATAGCAGTTTTTGGCTGTTATAGTTTATATGTTTTTGTTAAAAGTAGCAAAGGAAACAGACAATGGATGCACAAACAATTAGAGAACGGGTAGCAACTATCGAAAGCAAGCGCGAAACTCTAATCCGCCTGCTAGAAAGACCCGACTTAGGTATTCTTAAAATTGATGTCAGTCAAGCGATTGAAGAAATTGACGACTTAATCGCAGAGTTCAAGCGCACATTTCCTGATAGTTAATAGTTAACGGTTAACAGTTAACAGTTAACCGTTAACCGTTAACCGTTAACCGTTAACTAATTCAAAGCCATTTCCATCAAAATTTGCTGAGAACTGACTTCAGGACTATTAGGAGAAGGCCGACGCTGAATATAATGACCATCAGTCTGCAAATCCCAAGCTTGACGATTATCTGCTAACATAATCCCCAGAATTTCCTGTAAATCCTTAGCAATTTCCGAGTCTTCAACGGGAGTAATCGCCTCAACTCGACGGCTAAGATTGCGTCGCATCCAATCAGCAGAACCAATATAAACCTCCTCCTCACCCCCATTTTGGAAGTAAAAAATCCGCGAGTGTTCCAGATAGCGGCCCACAATACTAATCACCTTAATATTGTCGCTAACTCCCTCCACTCCGGGGCGCAAACAACAAATGCCACGCACAATTAAATCAATTTTCACCCCCACCATCGAAGCTTCATAAAGCGCCGCAATAATCTGGGGATCGACCAAAGCATTCATCTTCGCCACAATCCTGCCCGTCTTACCATTTTTGCAGTGTTCCCCCTCCCGGCGGATCAGCGCCAAAAAGCGATCGCGCATATTCACCGGTGCAACCAACAACTTCCGGTAACAATGCTGACGCGAATAGCCAGTCAAAAAATTAAACAGATCCGTCAAATCCGCCCCCAAATCCTCCCGACAACTTAATAGCCCCAAATCTGTATAAAGTCGGGCAGTTTTCGGATTGTAATTGCCAGTACCAATATGTACATAACGGCGAATTCTATCTTCTTCCCGGCGCACCACCATCACAATCTTAGTATGCGTCTTCAGCCCCACCAAACCATAAACAACGTGAACCCCCACCTGTTCCAACTTCCGAGCCCAATTAATATTATTCTCCTCATCAAATCGAGCTTTTAACTCCACCAAAACAGCCACCTGCTTGCCATTTTCCGCCGCCGAAATCAAAGCATTAACAATCGGTGAATCCCCAGAAGTCCGGTAAAGAGTCATCTTAATTGCCAATACCGCAGGGTCAAAAGCCGCCTGAGTAATAAACCGCTGCACCGTAGCCGAAAAAGAATAATAAGGGTGGTGCAACATCAAATCTCGCTGACGAATCACCGCAAAAATATCTTCTTCCCCATCAGCATCCGATTGGCTAGACTTCGCATTCGAGTCACTTAACCGCCGCAGGCGAGGCGGAACCACAGGATTCCAAGAGGGATCTTTGAGTTCCGGTACTGGCAATGCCATAAAGGACATCAAATCACCCAAACCCAGCAACCCATCTACCGCATAGACATCCTTTTGCCCTAAATCCAACTCCTCAACCAACATATCTCGCAGCACTGCGGGCATACTCCCTTGAACTTCCAGGCGCACCACAGAACCCCCAAAGCGACGTTTACGGAGTTCCTGTTCAATTGCTTGCAGCAAATCGTCCGCTTCGTCCTCTTCTACCGCTAAGTCAGCATTACGAGTAATCCTAAAAGGGTGATATTCCTGAATGTTCATCCCCGGAAATAGGGATTCCAAATTATGGGCTACCACCTGTTCTAATGGCACTCCCGTCCAGATTGTCCGCTGGCCTTTTTGTTGCAACTGCAACTCTGCTGGTAAAGGCACAAATCTGGGCAAAACTTGAGGGACTTTGACGCGAGCAAACAATTCTTCATCCTCATCTGGGCCTTTGATTACTACTGCCAGATTGAGGCTGAGATTGGAGAGATAGGGGAAAGGATGGCTGGGGTCAACTGCTAGAGGTGTGAGTACGGGAAATACTTGTTCTTCAAAATAGCGGTGCAGGTATGTCCGCTGTTCTTGGTTGAGGTCGATGTAATCGAGAATGTGAATACCGTTTGCTGCTAATTTATGCCGCACTGTTTGCTCAAAATAGGCGTGTTGTTGAGAAACTAGCGGTAAGAGTCTTTTGTTAATTACGTCTAATTGTTCTTGAGGGGTGCGGCCGTCGGGGCTTAATTGGCTGACGTTTGCTTCTACCTGTTGCTTGAGGGCCGCTAACCGCACCATGAAGTATTCGTCTAAGTTTGAGCTAAAAATAGCCATAAACTTGAGCTGTTCTAGTAGAGGGGTGCGCGGGTCGAGGGCTTCGTGCAGCACCCTGCTGTTAAACTCTAACCAGCTCAGTTCTCGGTTGAAGTAGTATTGGTGGTCGCTGAGATTGATTTCAGCAACAGTTTTGGTAGCAGTCTTTTTACTCTTAGACATGGCTGGGAAGAGTTGAGTGTTTAGAGCTTGCTGGTTTGCTCGCAAGTTGCGAGGGGTTTTGAATAAAACTTTAGCTTAAAAGGGATGGCGATCGCGATCGCGCAGATTCACTATAAGTAGAAGGAAGAAGGATTTAGTTTTCTAGGAGAGAAGGAAGAATGTTTATACAGTCAGCTTTTTAGCCATCCCGATCTTATGTTTAATTAGGTGGATTTACTTATTTCCCAAATTCTTCCTCTTCGATCCCTATCCACCATTCGCCTAAATTCATTAAATCTTTGTGAATCTGTGAGATCTCACTTGTATATTCTTCAAGGGAAAGTTCGCTAGATCTCTCTTGAAGTTTTTTCATCCGCAGTTGTACTAACAGCCAAGGTTTGGAAATGCCATTGCTTGCTTCAATATATTGGGCTAATTCTTTACTATCCATTTTTTCACAGAAATATAATTACGACTTACGCACGCTTTTCGTAACGCCGCCCTCTGGGGGTAAAAATACCGCCCAGAGGGCGGCGTTACAAATAGATTTGCTATTTAAGAAGATAGCCGCAATTAATAACACGGCTGTCTTTCATACTTTCAGAACTTAAGCACCGCAATCGCTCAAATTCTAAGCAGCTTTCGCTAGATTTTCTGCGGCGAAATCCCAGTTAGCTAAATTGTCTAGGAAGTTGGCAATAAAGTCTGGGCGGCGGTTCTGGAAGTCCAGATAGTAAGCGTGTTCCCATACATCCAAAGTTAGCAACGGGGTTTGACCGTGAACTAACGGGTTTTCTGCATTAGCAGTTTTGGTCACTTTGAGAGTGCCATTATCTAAAACTAGCCATGCCCAACCACTACCAAATTGAGTAGCAGCAGCGTTCTTAAATTCTTCTTTGAATTTGTCGAAACTGCCGAAGTCGGCGGTGATTTTGTCAGCTAATGCGCCTGTGGGAACTCCACCGCCACCTGGTTTCAGGCAACTCCAGAAAAAGGTGTGATTCCACACTTGGGCGGCGTTGTTAAAAATGCCCGCTTTGGACGAATCTTTGAACGATGCGCTCACGATTTCTTCGAGTGATTTATCGGCTAATTCTGTGCCTTCAATCAGTTTGTTTAGATTGGTCACGTAAGCTGCGTGGTGCTTGTCGTGATGGAATGAGAAGGTTTTCGCCGACATATTGCCTGATTCTAGGGCGTTGTCGGGGTAAGGTAGGGGGGGAAGTTCAAATGCCATTGTGTTCAATCCTCTCTAAAGTTATGTATTGGGGTTGACTTTCCGGCTTTTGTATGCTAGCCCAGAGTAACTAGCTTCAGATTAACTGAGCTAGTGTCAACAAATCTTTACAATCTGTTTATTTTATAGCAGTTGGGAAATTTTGGCATAACTACGAGGACATAGTTAACGGTTAACGGTTAACTTTTACTCCCCATCTCCCCTGCTCCCCTGCTCCCCCGCTCCCCATCTGCCTTCCGTCTTGGGATCTGCTAGATTGAGGAGAATTGATCGAAGTCTGTAGTAAAATTCCTAAATTTCCTTGGTTTTTTAATTTTTAATTTTTAATTTTTAATTCCCATGATGGAGATGGAATTGCAGAGGTTGAGGGAAGAGCAACAACTGATCCTTAACCAAGTAGACAATGCGATCGCACTCTTTGACTCTTCCCAGTGTCTAGTTCTGTTCAACAAGAAACTAGCTAAAACTTGGGGGTTTTCTCCAGAGTGGCTGGCAACAAAACCCTCTTGGGATCTCTTTTTTGCCGAAATTGTCAACCAAAACTACTGGTCTAGCGAACAGTGGCAGGAGTTCAAACAAGCTTTCCAACAAACTGAATCTGAGAGCGTATCTTTCTACTGCGAACAGGCAAATGGCGACTGTTTGGAAATTTACACTACACTGACCCCTAACGGCGGACGGCTATTTAACTTTCGAGATGTTACCATCTACCAACGTTCTCAAGCTAGTTTAAATGCAGAAGTAAGTCGGCTGAGATTCCTCTTAGGTCTTAACGAACGTCTGCAAAACTCTGATAGTCTCAAGGAAATAGGGCAATTTGCTCTCAGTTATCTAGTGGAGGCAATGAATGCAGCCTTCGGAGATGTGAAGGTAATTAGCGGTGAAAGTCTGACTAGGCAAGCGAGAGTCCTCACCAACAAGATTTCTGCTCAATTTATTGCGACTTACGGCGAACCAGCAATAGCCCAAATGCAAGCAATCATCAATCAGGGTATCCCCTATGGTGAAGGGATGCTCTGGCAAGTAGTGGAAACGGGTAAACCCGTATTTATTGAAGATTATGTTGCTCAAACCAACGCTGTACCAGCATTCCGCCATCCAGCTATCGGTCAACTGGGGATATTTCCGATTCCTGCTACTAATGGGGCGATTATCGGGGTTTTAACTCTGGAGTCGCGCAATTTGCAACAACTGCAAGACGCGCCCCAGAAAGATATGCTGCTAGCGGCTTGCCGTACTTTGGGAGTGGCAATCGAAAGGGCTGAGTCTCAAGAACGACTACGACAAATTAATGAGGAATTAGAGCGTTCTTCGCAGTTGAAGTCAGAGTTTTTAGCATCAATGTCCCATGAATTACGAACGCCGCTGAATAGCATTTTAGGGTTTTCTGACTTGCTGCTCAGGCAAATTTCCGGCCCGCTGAGCGATCGCCAAATCAGCCATCTTGGTCTGATTGAAAAAAGCGGTCAACATCTATTGCACCTGATCAATGATATTCTCGACCTCTCTAAAATCGAAGCAGGCAAAGCAGAGCTAGATTTACAGACTGTCTATATTCAAGAAATCTGTACTGACTGTCTAAAAATGATTCATCCTCGCGCTGACAAAAAGCGAATTGCTTTGTCTTTAGAATTGGATTATCGGCTAACGAAGGTACTGGTCGATGAACGACGAGTGCGGCAGATAATTATCAATTTACTATCGAATGCGATCAAGTTTACGCCGGAGGCGGGCCAAGTTAAACTGAGCGGACGCTTAGCTTACGGTAGGGAGATTGAAGACGATTATCGACCGGATTGTTCCCCAGTGAATGCGAGTACGCCTTACTTATGTTTGGAGGTGAAAGACTCCGGTATCGGCATCCCTTCAGAGCGTTGGCATCTACTATTTCGCCCTTTCCAGCAAGTAGATTCTTCCTTAACGCGCCGCCATGAGGGCACGGGTTTGGGTCTGGCGCTGACAAAGCGACTGGCAGAACTGCATGGCGGGACGGTTTCTTTTCAATCTATTTGTGGATGTGGTAGCACTTTCCGGGTTTGGCTGCCTTTGACAGAGATGCGATCGGAGCTTTCTACGCCTAGTTCTGATATTCGATCGCTTTCTGCGGCTATTCCCAAATCCGAATCTATTGGTAACAAACGAGTTTTGGTTGTGGAGGATCAGCTTTTTAACCAAATGCTAATTTCTGAATTGTTAGAGTTGGAGGGGTACACGGTGGAGTTAATCAGCGACGGTAAGACGATGCAGCGGGCGATTGACTCATCTCTGGCAACGCTGGAAACCCTGCCGCATTTGATTTTGATGGATATTCAACTGCCAGATATTGATGGGTTTGAGTTGATGCACAAACTCAAGGCTCACAAGTTATGGCGATCGGTGCCGGTGATTGCGGTGACTGCTTTGGCAATGCCGGGAGATCGCGATCGCTGTTTGGCTGCGGGTGCGTCTGCTTATTTAAGTAAGCCTTTGGATCTCAATTCTGCGATCGCAACTATCCACTCTTTAATCCGTTGTTGAAGGGAAAGAGATTTCTGTTGGGTAATTGCTAATTGCTATTGCTAATTTGTAAGGGTGTACATCACTTTCTTGATAACTACTATATAGATAGGGTTAAGTTATATATAACCCGTTCTTTGTCAACAGTTAACAGTTAAAATTTAACATACTTTAGCTATCAACTATGTCAAACAATTTGCCCTGCATTCTGTTGGTGGATGACGAACCAACTAATCTTATTCTGTTAGAAGAGTTGCTACAATTAAAAGGGTACAACACTCAATCGGCAGCCTGCGGTTCCGAAGCACTCTCAATTGCACAGGAGTACCGACCTGACTTAATATTATTAGATGTGATGATGCCAGAAATGGATGGTTTTGAGGTCTGCGAGCGTCTAAGGCAGGACGACAGTTTAAAAACAATACCTATAATATTTATAACCGCTCTGGATGACGATAGTTCGCGGTTAAAAGGATTAGAAATGATGGCCGATGATTATTTAACTAAGCCATTTAACAGCCGCTTACTATTGGCAAAAGTCGAAAATGTTTTGCAGTTGAGCCAAATGCGATCGCAAGCACTTTCCTCGCAAGTGCGGCAACAGGAAAAGGAACAAACTAAGCGTCAGGTAATAGCAGCTTGGGAAGTTAACGAATATCTCTCAGAAAAGTTTCGCCTATTTGTGCCAGAGCAATTTCTCCAACGGATTGCCCCTAAAGGAGTAGAATCAATTCAGTTGGGGAACGTTACAGAAGAAGAAATTACAATTTTATTTTGCGATATTCGGGGATTTACTGCGATTGCAGAATCCCAAGCTGCTCGCGAAACTTTTGAATGGCTAAATGGTTTTTTTACCCAGATGGGTGCTTGCATCGCCTCCCACCGGGGTTTTATTGATAAATACCTTGGTGATGCGATTATGGCTGTATTTGATAAACCAGGTTTTCACGCTCAAGATGCGATCGCTGCTGCTACTAGAATGCTACAAACCTTACAGGAATTTAATATTAATCGCCACCAATATAACTTAAAAGCTCCTGTCAAGATCGGTATCGGCATTAACACTGGTATTGGCATGATTGGCACTTTAGGGTATGACGGTAGAATGGATTCTACTGTAATTGGCGATGTAGTAAATACTGCTTCTCGCTTAGAAGGTTTGACCAAGATTTATGGTTGTCCAATCATTGTAAGTGAAGCTGCGATCGCCCATGCTAGAAAAGCGGGGGAGCAGGGAAGCGAGGGAGTAGGGGAGCGGGGGAGCGAGGGAG
>NZ_JAQMUA010000225.1:0-4132 GCF_028330895.1 Kamptonema animale CS-326
ATATAGGGCTTGCTGAATAAGTTAGGAAAAATCGCGTAGGCGAAGCCAGCCTCCGGCATCGCACTTGATGGGCAATTCAAGCTCGGCGAAACATAACTTTTTGTTGACTATAGCTTCCCCAGTTATAGCTTTTAATAATCATTGAACCGTAAATAGGTGTGATTTTCGGTTGGTGATATAAAAACACACAAAAAACCCGTCTTAACCAGGTAGAAAGGTTCATTACTAAAAAAGTAATAGCAATAACTGTTTGGGAAGTATTATCAAGTTTTGCCATCACTCGATTCAGGCTAAATCTTCTTTTTCCTTGTCCAAATTTGCCCTCAATCGCATTTCTAATTCTTTCATCATAAACAGCTTGTTTCTTTGTTTCTTTGCTCACATTTGCTGGTGGCCTTCCTAACGGGGGGCCACTCATTCTAATTCCTCTTTCTTTACACCAAGCTCGGTTTTCACGATTTCGATAAATGCGATCTGCATGGACTGATTCTGGGTAGTATCCTGTGTAATTTTTAAATGCTTCTACTTGGGCTTTTAAGTCTCCTGATTCGTTAAAGTTATCCCAACTTATTCGGTCTAAAAATACATATCCTTCAATGCAGCTCGCTGATAGTTTTGCTCCAAACTCCACAGGTTTCCCTGCTTTTCCTCTGACAATGGGACGGATGTATTGCTTGGATTTTTTTGTTTCGTAATGGTCGTCGTTGTTTGGCTACTGCTAAGTAGTCTTTTCTCGCCTTATTCCGGTAAGTTCTGGGTTTTTTATTGATTTTTACTTTGAGGGACTTATAGAGAATGTCGATGATTTTTTCGGTATGAACTCTGGTCTTGTTTAATAGTCCTACGTCGGTGGGATAGCTAATGTCTGCTGGGGCACAAGTCGCATCTATGATTAATTTTCCTTGATTGGTTGATTCATTTTTTGCGTCCGAATCCTTTTTTTTTCGGGTGGTTTTGGGGTGGTTTCGCGCATTTTTTCCACCATTCGTTCGTTCACTTTCTTGATTAGATTCGCACTGATACGTTGCCGAAAGTGGACTAATAGTGATGGGTCAAATGGGGGTTCATTACTGTAGATTGATTGACCGATAAAGTATTGTAGGTATGGGTTTTCTCGGATTTGTTCTACTGTTTCTATGTCGCTGATTCCGAGTTTTTCTTTGATAATTAATGCCCCTAATGCCATCCTAAATGATTTGGCGGGGGCTCCCATTTCGGTCGGGAAATTTTCAGCATATTCTGATTCCAATTCTGACCAAGGGATTAGTTGGGCCATTTTCACCCAACGGTTATCTTGTGATAACCTTCCTTCAAAGGGGAGTTCAAAGTCGGATGGGGGGCTTGGGGCAAGCTCAGCTTTTCTATACACGCTCGCAGGTGGTGATGCACGGGTTTTGAGTCATTATACCTGTTTTTCTTGCACCCTTAGTACTTTTTTGGTCGGAAAATCCATACACTGTTTACTTTTCTCACTGATTCACCAAGCCCTAATTATGGGAGCAATTTCAGCCAGAATTAATTGTCCGACGTTAACGCAATGTTCTTGCGCGAGTCGAATTAAGTAACCCGCTAAGCTTTCTACATAAGGGGTACCCACACCGATCGGTTCTAAATGATAAAAACGGCTTCTAGGAGGAATCGCAGGTTTTTGCACATTCCAAGACTGATAAAGAGTAAGTTGGGATTGTACCATGTTACTTAACTCCCACAAGGGTGTCGTCTGGGCTTGGGTTGTCCTACTTGTTTGCGTCTTTTTCTGATTAAATTATTAGCAGAATGAAACTCTGGAAATAACTGTGACTCCAAGTTACTTTCCACAGGTGTTACTGACAAACCCAGTTCTGCACGCAGTTGTTCGACTTCTGCTTCAAGAAGAGCATGATTGTACTCGCCTTCCTTAATCTTCTTGAGAATATTCCGGCATTGAGCAACTCCTAAAGCTCGTCGTTCTAAATGTTTTTTCCCAATAGTAACAGCACCTTCTGCTATCGCATCTGCCAGTGCATTTCTCAACCAATTCTTGAGAATACCCACACATCCTAGACTCCGTTCATAGCAATAATCCCAATTTGATAATAAATCTGGCGCTTCTGGCAATGGCAGATGTAATTGGAACCCCCAAACTACGCTTTGGAATATTTCTCTATCTTCTTTGACATCAGCACGATATCGAGGAAAATGTACGTAAACACTACGTCTGCTTAATTGGTCGCCGACATCGTGGAGAGTGAGTAATTCGTAAGTCCTAACTAACCCGTGAATTACCTCAGTACGGTTAGCCAAGGACTTAATTGCTTCTGGTAAATCTGTTAGTTTTCGCCCACTGGCAACCATCAGTAGATGATGGGCTTCATCAATAAAAAATATCTTGGGCTTTCGGTGTTTTAAAGCTTGTTCTAATGCCCAGCCTAAGTCAGTTTCAATGACTTTAGATTCGATGACAACTTGGCCGTTATTATTCCGATAGATTCCTCTTGTACCATAGTCTATTTTCTGGTCAATCAAGGGTTCATTGAGAGCAAATAAACAGCGTTTAATATGGTCTTTGGAGTTAAACAGCCCAGATTTTTGGACTACGGCTTCAACACTAGCAACTGGTAAGCGACCTGGGTCAGCTTCTAGTTCCGGTAACGTTGACTCAATCAACCATTTTTCAATTATCAGTCGCAGGGTTGTTTTTCCAACTCCAGTCGGCCCGTAAATAAAAATCACCCGCGATTCTCCCGACTCGTTAACTAGCAATTTAAGTAAATTAACAGCTTCGTCTAAGCGGGGATGTGCCATCGTATAGTTGTCAAAGTAAGCCAATCTCTCGGCTTGAGATTGTGTTAGTAGAGATGCTGGAAATTGTTGGGGATAAGACATGATTAATAAGAGTCAAAAAGTTGGAGTTCGTTAGGATTAATCGAGAGATTGGCAGCGCTTGCTTGGAAGGGTAAATAACTGTTTTGATTGGCAGGGCAGATAGTTTCGGATTCTGGCGATTGGCTCTCAATTTGAGTGGTCACAGTTCCCCCCTCAATGACTCGGAAAACTTCCGTCATCTGAGCATCCATCAGCCGTTGTGAGAGTAGAAATTCTTCTGCCTCTGCACTGGCTAAAAAATCCGCTAACTTTTTGGCTCTAACTAAGAATTGCTTTTGATGATTTTGCTGCCGTTTTTGTAACTCGGCGGTGGCTAACCAAATCTCTTTTTCTGAACGCCCTTTCAGGATAGAATAATATTCGCTAATACATTTAACCCATTGACCTCGGACATAGGCATAGGCAGTACCAGCATCAAATGGGTCGTATCTGATATTGACATAGGTGTGATGAATTTCTGGATCTTTAAAGGTATTAGACCAGTAGCGAATACCTCGGATTTGTACCCCTTGGCTGGGATGAACTTTGACTTGCCCTTTGGGTGTACTTGGTAAGGTTAATAGTTTCCAGTTTTCGTCATTACAAATTTGTCGATGGGAACGATTGCCGTATTCTGCTAACCCCGTTGTAAAAGCTGACTGAGGGGAAACTCCCAAAGCTGGATGTGGGGTGGTATCGTACTCTGAGTAAGCCCATTGGCATAAATACTGGTACAAACTACCTAAAGTCCACACTGCCAAATTTTGGGGATTGAATGATTTGGTGACTAACCTAACGTTTTTTGTGATTTGGGTATTCCCTGTCAGATTGTAGAGAAACTGGGTGTTGGCAGTGCCAAATAATCGTTCGCAAACTCCACTAAATCGCGATGCTGCTGGCGGTCGATGTTTGAGTGTGCATTCAAACCAAGCTAATAGGCTTTCAAAGTAGATACTGTGAAACTCTTTGCCGTTGTCAGTGATGATAATTTGCGGTAGGCGAGAATGCCGCATTACGCAAATTCGCAGTATCATCATACAACTGCGGTAAGAAGGCGGGTCAAAAGTAATATAAACGGCTAGAATTCTCCGGCTGTAGGCATCGACGAGAAAGGTAGCCCAAGGTCTACCCAGTACCAGTCCGGTTTTTGAACACCGAACTTCTATATCTAGGGCTTGGTGAATCAGTGAGAAAAGTAAACAGTGTATGGATTTTCCGACCAAAAAAGTACTAAGGGTGCAAGAAAAACAGGTATAATGACTCAAAACCCGTGCATCACCACCTGCGA
>NZ_JAQMUA010000226.1:0-19184 GCF_028330895.1 Kamptonema animale CS-326
CCCCATCCTCCCCATCCTCCCCATCTCCCCATCTCCTCCGCCCCTTCTCGTCCCTTTTGTGGTAAAAAAAATGCAAGAGTACGATCGCTTGTTTGGTACGATTGAAGAGTTAGTGATGCACCACTCTCCTAGTGGTGTTGAGTCGGAAGTTGACGACTGGTTGATCGATAGGTTTACGAAAATGGGAGTAAAGGCTTGGCTTGACAGTGCGGGAAATGCGATCGCACTAATTCCAGGTCGCGATTCTCAACACTCTATCGCAATTACTGCCCATAAAGATGAAATCGGCGCGATCGTCAAAACTGTCACCTCAAATGGCAGAGTCCAAGTTCGTAAACTTGGCGGTTCTTTCCCTTGGGTTTATGGCGAAGGCGTTGTCGATTTATTGGGAGATAATCAAACCATTAGTGGTATCCTCAGCTTTGGTTCCCGTCATGTTTCTCACGAATCTCCTCAAAAATCTCACCAGGAAGATGTGGCGTTAAAGTGGGAAAATGCTTGGATTGAAACTAAATGTAGTGCGGAAGAATTAGCGAAGGCAGGCATTCGTCCAGGTACGCGCATGGTAGTAGGAAAGCACCGCAAACACCCGCTACGATTAAAGGATTATATTGCTAGTTATACTCTGGATAATAAAGCTTCTGTAGCAATTTTACTGGATGTAGCTGCATCTTTGCAAGCACCACCCGTTAATGTTTATTTGGTGGCATCGGCGAAGGAGGAAGTAGGCGCGATCGGCGCACTATACTTTACTCAAAGACAGGAATTAGATGCGTTAATTGCTTTGGAAATTTGCCCTTTGGCACCGGAATATCCAATTGATGATGGCGAAAAGCCAGTTTTGTTGTCTCAGGATGGCTACGGGATTTATGATGAAGGCTTGAATGGGGAATTGCGCCAAGCAGCCGATCGCGCGGGTGTGGTGGTACAATTGGCAGCGATCGCTGGGTTTGGTAGCGATGCCTCGATCGCCATGAAGTTTGGTCACGTAGCTAGGGCTGCTTGTTTGGCCTTCCCCACCCAGAACACTCACGGGTTTGAGATTGCTCATTTAGGCGCGATCGCTAACTGTACTCGCATTCTCACAGCCTACTGCCAACAGCCTTGGAACCAATAAAAAAATATTTTGAAAAAGTAGTTGACAAACTCAGAAAGATGCGTTAAGTTAATAAAGGTGTGAAACACACGCCCCCATCGTCTAGAGGCCTAGGACACATCCCTTTCACGGATGCGACGGGGATTCGAATTCCCCTGGGGGTATCAAAAAAATTATAAGTGCTGAGTTGTGAGCTAATCCCATAATTCGGCACTTATTTTTTGTCCCTTTTTAAAATTACGGTTAACTGTTAACGGTTAACTGTTAACGGTTAGCAATTATAGCAACCGCCACAACGTTTAGGGCATTCTCGATCGCCCAAACCATGTCTACTATTGCATTTTCCTCCTGCCTTCTGCCTCCTGCCATACCTCATTATCAATCATACAAATAGGGTAAAGAGAGGGATTTTACAAGCGCAAATGCGATCGGAAATTGCCAGCTTTACGCTCACAAAAGTGGTGAAAAAAATAGAAAAATATCGCAACTATCGGATTTTCAGGTGAACTTAACTCAATCTAAAGGAAAGCGATCTTGCCTCAGAGACAGACGACTTAAGAATTGCGATCGCCTACCAGACCCAGAAACTTCATCCCTCGCCCTTGAGTACCCTAAAATAAAGCACAACTGTACCCTAAACAGAGCATCGCGATCGCCGTACACTCGCAGTCGTAAATCTTAACCATCTTGCCGATTGTAAGTCAACCCTTTAACGTGGTAACTTAACAATAAGGAGTTATTTAGCCCAAACTCCACTTCCCCCCCCTAACCCACAGTGCAATATAAATAAATTAGCCTTAAAGGGACTACCTCAAATTGGACAATTGTTCGCGTCAACGACCAGCGTCAAATAGAATTAAGTCCGCTTGATTAACCTTATTCCTCTAGGAGTGCTTCGCCTGCGAGATGTAATACAAGCTAGAAAGCTTGTAAATCCGCCCCAGCCCCTAATCCTGGTTAACAAACTGGAATTGATATAAAATAAAACTCGATCGCTTTCCCGTGTCTGCCAACAGCTCCAAGTAACGCTAGTTATCCTTAAAGCCTAATTTTTGTACTTTGTTGCAGGCTCTTTTAATTCCCACAGGTGTAAGGAACAGCAAATATGAGCTTGAACGGCCAAAGCAAAATTTCCGAAATTCTCAAAAAATACCGCTCGGAACTGTTGACAGCATGGCTCTCAGAGCAGATGACTGGTAGCAGTCGCCAAGACTCGCTCAAAGAAATAGAAGTACGGGAAGAGTGCAGAGAATTTCTAGACCTCCTAGTAGCAGCACTCGATCGCGGTAACTTAACTGACATCAACACCTCAGAGTGGCGGCAAGTGCGAGAAATGCTTTCCAGTATATCGCGCGATCGCACTCACAAAGGCTTCACACCCTCAGAAACCGCAACCTTTATTTTATCCTTAAAACACCCCTTATTCACCCACCTGAACTCCGAACTCGCAAACGATAGCCAAAACCTAATTCAAGAGATTTGGTCTGTCAGTACCCTCCTAGATAAACTAGGTTTATTGACCACAGAAATCTACCAAAAAGCCCGCGAAGAAGTCATCTATCGCCAGCAAGAAGAACTAATGGAACTCTCCACCCCAGTTGTAAAACTGTGGGACGGAATATTAGCCTTACCAATCATCGGTACCCTGGACAGCAACCGCACTCAAGGTGTAATGGAGTCCCTCCTACAAAAAATTGTAGAGACAGGCGCAGAAGTTACGATCATTGATATTACCGGAGTCCCAACCGTAGATACCCTGACCGCACAACACTTGCTCAAAACAGTCACCGCCGCCCGCTTAATGGGCGCTGACTGCATCATCAGCGGCATTCGACCCCAAATCGCCCAAACCATCGTTTACCTCGGCGTGGATCTCGCGGACGTGATCACCAAAGCCACCCTAGCCGACGCTTTTGCTCTAGCATTAAAACGCATTGGAGCCAGCATCACCCGCAACCAGCCGCGCACTTAAGGAAGCATCATGGACGAAAAAATTCCCATACTTAAAATGGGTCAATTTCTCTTAGTTACGATCCAAGTCGATATGCACGATCGTCTAGCCATGACATTACAAGACGACCTCACAAATCGCATCAACCAGACAAATGCTCGCGGCGTATTAATAGATATTTCCGCCTTAGATATGGTTGACTCCTTCATCGGGCGAATATTAGGAAACATTGCCAAAATGTCGCAGATACTTGATGCCGAAACAGTCGTAGTTGGAATGCAGCCAGCAGTAGCCATTACTCTAGTAGAATTAGGGCTTTCCCTTAAAGGCATCCGCACAGCCTTAAACGTAGAGAGGGGAATGGCTCTATTGCGGCGATCGCTAGCAACTCCAGAGGAGATGCCAGATGACCGTGCAGAGGTCTGAAACTATGAGTATCAAAACCGCCGCAGACGTTGTGCTAGTAAGGCAAGCCGTCCGCAAGTTAGCCGTGGAACAAGGTTTGAGCCTCGTAGACCAAACCAAAATCGTGACTGCTGCCAGCGAACTCGCTCGCAACACCTTAGACTACGGCGGCGGCGGGCAACTACAACTGGAAACCCTACAAGAGGGAAACCGCCGAGGTGTGCGGCTCACCTTTGAAGACAAAGGCCCCGGCATTCCCGACATCGACCTTGCCTTAAAAGACGGCTTCACCACCGGAGGCGGACTCGGCATGGGTCTTTCTGGTTCCAAGCGGCTCGTGAACGAATTTAACATCGTTTCTCGCGTCGGCGAGGGCACAACTATTACGATCGCTAAGTGGAAGTAGCTGACTTCTTTACCACCCAAAAAATAGTGAGAGTCATGTTGAAATTCCTAGACCTCTTGCCAAACCTCTCTCCTCTTAGGAGAGAATTTTTGAAGTTTACTCCCCTTCCTTTATAGCCAAAGTTATGTCTCATTTTTGTAGTCTTATTGAAAAGCAAAAGCCTGCAATTTAATGAACCTAAGAAGACACAAAGGCACAGAGGAGGAAAAGAAAAGAGAAATAGATAACGTTAAACCAAACCCAGGAAGCAAATATGCCAGAACCAGTCGCCTTACCCATTGTAGAGTCCAGTCAAGCTGGCGATGCGCGGCGGATAGCTGTAGCCTTTGCTAATCAACTTGGCTTCAACGAAACAGAGCGTGGAAAGGTTAGCATCGTAGTCACCGAGTTGGCAAATAATCTCGTTCGGCACGCCCGTAACGGTCAACTATTACTACAAGCAAAAGTCTTAAACTCGATCGCGCTTTTGGAAATCTTAGCCTTAGACTCTGGGCCGGGAATGAGCAGTATTAGCGAGTGCTTGCGCGACGGCTTTTCTACAGGCGGGACTCTGGGAAACGGTTTGGGGGCTTGCCAGCGGCTATCTAACTTTTTTGACATTTATTCTGTTACCAACGGCGGCACAGCCATATTAAGCCACATCTGGGCAACATCTCACCAAGCACCCCCACCACAAGATCGCCTAGAAATTGGCTCGGTTTGCTTACCTGTCAGAGGTGAGGATGTTTCAGGCGATGCTTGGGCCGTAGAACAGCAGGATGGTCGCAGTTTGCTGCTAGTTGCCGACGGGTTGGGTCACGGCCCGCAAGCAGCGATCGCATCTAATGAAGCTGTGAGGATATTTCGAGAGAATACTCATAAAAGCCCAAAAGAGATTATGGAGGCGGCTCACGGGGCTCTGCGAAGTACGCGGGGTGCAGTAATCGCGATCGCAGAAATTGACTTTCGTAGCGCATCCGTTCGCTTTGCAGGAATCGGAAATATTTCTGCCTCAGTGATTTCTCCCGCTGCAAACTACAGCATGGTTTCCCACAATGGTACTGTCGGACATGAGGTTCGCAAAATTCAGGAATTTATTTATCAGTGGCCTAAAGGAGGTCTTTTAGTCATGCACTCTGACGGGCTGGGTACGCAGTGGCATCTAGAGCGTTATGCTGGTTTAGTATCAAAACATCCCTGTTTAATTGCTGGAGTTTTGTACCGAGATTTCACTAGAGGTCGCGATGATGTTACAGTGCTGGCCGCTAAATAAAATTTTTAAGTTAACTGTTAATTGTTAACTGTTAACTGTTAGCGATTAGCAATTAGCCATTAGCCATTAGCAATTAGCCATTAGCCATTAGCAATTAGCCATTAGCCATTAGCAATTAGCCATTAGCCATTAGCCATTAGCCATTAGCAATGACTTTCACTCTCCTAACTCTAGAAATCAAATTTGAACAAGATGTCGTCATGACTCGCCAGCGGGCGGGGCAAATTGCGAGTTTATTAGGTTTTCAGTCTCAGGATAAAACTCGCATTGCCACTGCGGTATCTGAAATTGGTCGCAATGCTTTTCAATATGCCGGAGGCGGAAAAGTTAAATTTTGGGTAGAAATATCTTCGCCTCAAACATTGATAATTTCTATTGAGGATCGAGGTCAAGGTATTGCTGATCTTAATACTATTCTCAATGGACAATATATATCTACAACTGGCATGGGTCTAGGTATTATTGGCAGCAAGCGGTTAATGGATCGATTTCAGATTTCATCTTCGGTAGGCGAGGGAACTATGGTCGTGATGGGAAAAACCTTGCCGAGGCTGCCTTCTATTTTAACAGCAAAAGACTTAGGGCAGATCGGCAGTAATTTGGCGATGCAAGCGCCTCAAAGTTCCTTTGAAGAAATTCAGCAACAGAACCAAGAATTACTATTAGCTCTAGAAGATATCCGTCAGCGTGAAGAGCAGCTAATTCAACTCAATCGCGAATTAGAAGACACTAATCGGGGAGTAGTAGCTCTCTATGCCGAATTAGATGAAAAAGCCGATTCCTTACAGAAGGCAAATGAAGTTAAAACCAGATTTTTATCCAATATGAGCCACGAGTTTCGCACGCCGCTAAACTCAATTATATCTCTCTCGCGGATACTGTTAGACCGGATGGATGGTGAATTGACATCAGAACAAGAAAAGCAAGTGACATTCATCCGCAAATCTGCTGAGGGTCTTTCGGATCTAGTTAATGACTTATTAGACTTGGCAAAGGCAGAAGCAGGAAAAGTTGTAGTGCATCCAGAGGAGTTTGAAGTTAGCGACCTTTTTGGAGCTTTGAGGGGTATGCTACGGCCTTTACTCGCCTATAATTCCTCAGTTTCTCTAGTTTTTGAAGAACCTATCGGTTGCCATAAACTCTACACTGACGAAGGCAAGGTTAGCCAAATTCTCAGAAACTTTATCTCCAATTCGTTGAAGTATACAGAAGTTGGAGAAGTTCGGGTTTCAGCGGCAATTGCTGGTAACACTGTTGTCTTTTCCGTAGCGGATACTGGTATCGGCATTGACGTAGGCGATCGAGAGCGGGTATTTGAAGAATATACCCAACTGCATTCTCCCCTACAAACACAATTTAAAGGAACAGGTTTGGGACTACCTCTAGCAAAAAAATTAGCCGAATTGCTGGGAGGAAGTGTCTTTCTAACCAGCGAATTAGGGAAAGGTTCAACATTTTTTGCTACGATTCCTATCGTTTATAACAGTATCCAAGAGGAGGCACAAAGAGAGAATTTCTCTTGCCAGTTGGATGCGGCTCTCTATCCTATATTAGTAGTAGAAGATAATGTGGAAACTTTATTTACTTACGAGAAGTATTTTCAGGGTTCTTGCTATCAAATGATAATAGCTCGATCGCTCAGCCAAGCAAGAGAGGCACTTCACGTTTTTAGACCTGTAGCTATACTATTGGACATTTTACTAGATAAACAGAGTACGTGGAGTTTGATTGCTGAAATGAAAGGAAACGAAGCAACGCGGAATATTCCTCTGATTGTAATCACTGTCATTGACAACGAGACGAAAGCTCGCGCATTGGGTGCAGATGCGTTTTTTATCAAACCTGCGGAACGACTTCCCCTGCTCCACAAAATTAATGCTTTAGTCAAGGGGGATTTGCCACAAAAAGTTTTGATTATAGACAACGATCAAGTAGCTAGATACTTGCTCAAGGAATGCTTAGCAGATCCTAACTTTATGATAATTGAAGCTGAGTCTGGGCAGGAAGGTTTAGCGTTAGCTCAGACGGAAACTATTGATGCAATTTTTTTAGATTTGGAGATGCCAGGAATGAATGGTTTTGAAGTATTGAAACAACTTAAAAGCAATCCTGATACTAAGAATATCTCTGTAATTGTTAATAGCTCAAAGTTGCTCGATCCACAAGAGTCAAGATATATAGCACAGAACGCGATCGCAATTCTATCTAAAGAGAGTCAACATCACGAGGTAGCAAGGGGTAAACTCCGAGAAGCTCTGATAAAAGCAGGGCTATACCTATAACTAGGGACTAGGGGCTAGGATGCTCAGGGCTAGGGAAGAAGGGAATAGAATAAAGCAATCAATCGTGTCATAATTGCCTTGGCGACTGCTATATATACCCAGACTTCGCTCTCCCTTCTTTAAATTTACCGCTCTCCTATTTTATTTTTCTTCCTCTAGACCATCTCTGCCTGTGGTTTACTCCCAAAATAATGGTAGTTTTATCGTTTCGGCACTAAAAAAGCGATTAAATCAAACCTATAGCCTAACTCGTACCTTAATTCTTCCTTATTTTTTCCAAAAACTATGCCCGACCGACCTCTAGTCACGATCTTGCACGTAGACGACAATGCAGCTAACCGCTATATCGTTACCCGGATGCTTCAAAATGCGGGGTTTGATGTGCAACAGGCGGCCACTGGGAAAGCTGGCCTGCAATTGGCACTAGAATACCAGCCAGATTTAATTGTCCTTGACGTGCAGTTGCCTGATATCAATGGGTTTGAGGTCTGTAGGCAGATTAAAAATAACCCTGCTACGGCGTTTATTCCGGTGCTACATCTCTCGGCTAGTTTTGTCAAGAGCGAGGACAAGGTACAGGGGTTAGATGGCGGTGCAGATGGCTATCTTGCCCAGCCTGTAGAGCCGATTGAGTTGGTCGCTACTGTCAATGCTTTGCTTCGTACCAGACAGGCGGAGGAAGCGGCGCGACTACTGGCGAGGGAGTGGCAAACCACTTTCAATGCGATCGCCGATGGGGTGTGTATGTTGGATACTAATGGCACTATTATGCAGTGCAACTTGGCGGCTAGCGAACTTTGGGGAAAACCAGAAAGCGAGATAAAAGGTTCCTTTTATGGGGATTTGATGCCAGATCTGCTCGGTTTTAAAGAGATAAATCCCTTCATTCGCGCTCGAGAAACTTGCCGCCGACAAAATTTAGAACTGAGGTTTGGCGATCGCTGGTTTT
The DNA here is from genome assembly GCF_028330895.1 of Kamptonema animale CS-326. Classification (NCBI taxonomy): domain Bacteria; kingdom Bacillati; phylum Cyanobacteriota; class Cyanophyceae; order Oscillatoriales; family Microcoleaceae; genus Kamptonema; species Kamptonema animale. Next base: position 8,342 of record NZ_JAQMUA010000226.1, read on the forward strand.
CTGTCACTGCTGACCCGATTTTAGGCGATCGCGGTACTTTTGCAGGAGCAGTTTGGATTGTCGCCGACATCACAGACCGCAAGCAAGCCGAGTCAGCGCAGCAGGAAAGCGAAGAGCGCTTCCGCCTGCTGTTAGACAATGCCCAAGACTACGCAATTTTCTTCCTTGATGCCCAAGGGTATATTATCCGTTGGAGTGTAGGAGCTCAAAGAATTTTAGGCTATGAGGAAGCAGAGGCACTCGGTCAGCCGACATCGATTATTTTTACACCGGAGGATTTAGCTGCCGGCAGAGACAAGGTGGAACTAGAGCAAGCAGTAGCGGTAGGTCAAGCAGAGGACGAACGCTGGCACATCCGTAAAGACGGCAGCCGTTTCTGGGCTAGCGGTATTCTCACTTCTCTGCAAGATGAGGCAGGATTGCGGGGTTTTGCTAAAATCATGCGCGACTTCACGGAACGCAAACAAGCTGAAGACGAACGCGCCCAGTTACTCATCCGCGAACAGAATGCCCGCACTCAGGCGGAGACTGCAAATCGGATGAAGGATGAGTTTTTGGCGACCCTATCCCACGAGTTGCGATCGCCCCTAAACGCCATGCTGGGCTGGCTGCGCCTGCTCAATACTCGCAAGTTTGACGAGAAGACGACAGCGAAGGCAATGGAGACAATTGAGCGCAGCGCTAGAGCCCAAGCGCAATTAGTTGAGGATTTGCTCGACGTTTCCCGGATCATTCAGGGTAAGGTACGGCTGAATGTCCGCCCAGTTGAACTTGTCACCGTCATTGAAGCGGCCTTAGATACAGTCCGCCCTGCGGCTGAAGCTAAGGATATTCGCCTGCAAACCATCTTCGATTCCACAGGGGGGCTGGTGGCGGGAGACTCAGACCGCTTGCAGCAAATCGTCTGGAATTTGCTTTCTAACGCCGTTAAGTTCACGCTCAAAGGCGGGCAAGTTCAGGTTTGCCTGGAGAGAGTTAACTCTCATGTTGAGATTGCAGTGAGCGATACGGGATTGGGAATCAAACCTGAGTTTTTGCCCTTTGTATTCGATCGCTTCCGTCAAGCCGACAGCTCGATCGCTAGAACTTATACTGGGTTGGGTATCGGTTTAGCTATTGTCCGCCATTTGGTGGAACTGCACGGCGGTAGCGTTCGTGCCCAAAGCGAAGGTGAAGGGAAGGGAGCAACATTTACTATTAAGCTGCCCCTCATGCCTGTTCGCCAAAATCTGGAGGCGGGAGAACGGGTACACCCCGGTATTGGGGGCGAACTTCCATTTGAAAATCTGCCAGCGCTCAATGGTTTGCGGGTACTGGTGGTGGATGATGAAGCTGATTCGCGGGCTTTTCTTACGGCTGTGCTTGAGGAGTGCGGCGCGGAAGTTGTGGCAGTGGGCTCAGCAGTTGAGGCGATCGCGACCCTTAAAAGTTTGAAACCTGATATTTTGCTCAGTGACATCGGAATGCCAGAAGAGGACGGCTATGCTTTGATCCGCCAAGTGCGAGCGCTTTCACCACAGGAAGGCGGGCAAATTCCCGCAGCAGCACTCACAGCTTATGCTAGAGCTGAGGATCGGACGCGATCGCTTTTGTCCGGTTTTCAGATCCACTTACCCAAACCAATCGAACCCGCTGAGTTAGCCGCCGTTGTCGCTAACCTCGCCAATAGGACGGGTTAACAGTTAATTGCTAATGGCTAATGGCTAATTGCTAATGGCTAATTGCTAATTGCTAATTGCTAATTGCTAATTGCTAATTGCCGATTGATTTTAGGTAAGCATTGAGTTTTGGAGACAATTCATCAATGACTGAGTTAAGGCGTTTTATTTGTTCATTTGTTAAAAGATTCCGTGTGTAGGCACGTCTTAACCAGTTGATTGTTTCATACAGAGAACCTCTAGCAATCTTTATGAAACGCCGATTATCTTGGAAGTTATATCGACCCTCGCCTTCTGCAATATTAGCCGCGATGCTATCTGCTGAACGGACTATTTGTTTACCAAGTGTATCTTTAGCGAAGTTATCCCATCCTTTAACAATGTGCCAAATCTCATCTGCTAATTTTTCAGACAATTGATAAACTTCCAATTTCTCAAAATTAGGCCGTCCCATCCCAACTCCTTTGATTACTGATTACATTAGCAATTAGCAATTAGCAATTAGCAATTAGCAATTAGCCATTAGCCATTAGCAATTAGCAAAATATTTATTTTTCTGTCAATCTATCTAGCTTTTCTCTCGTCCACAAATTAAAAAGAGATTGTACCAAAAACCACGAGCCCAAGGCTGATAGAGAAAAAGCTGCGATCGCACCTCCTTGATATCCCCCAATTAGTAACACCGCACCCGATAGAAAAACAAAGCCAGTCAAGCAGGCATAAATCAGAGTTTTAACAGCCATATTAATCCGCTTCAGAGCGCGATCGCTTTCTATTGTCCGCACCCGCACCTGCAACTCGCCGTCTTCAATCCGCTTTTCTAAATGTCTGATTAAAACTTCTGCTCTACTTGGCTGCTGTAACTTAAATCTAACATAATTTCTAGCTTGTTTTGCCAGCTCTCCCACCAAATTTCCTCGTTCTTTTTGAGAGACGGTAGTTAAGCTTTTAACAAACGGTTTAGCACAAGCAACAGGGTTGTATTGAGGATCTAAAGTTCGAGCAATACCATCAAGAGTCGTCAACGCTTTCAGAATGAACATCATTTGTCCCGGCAATCGAAATGGCTGTTGCTCAAACATCAAGTACAATTCATCCTTGATTTCATTAAAAGCTTGAAAATCAATCGGTTTTTCAGTAAATTTTTCCAATAGGAACGCTACCATTCTCCGCACTGGCATCATATCCGGCACAGGTTCAATTAAACCCATCAAAATCAAGGTTTCTAAAACCTCATCACTATCTTTTCTCAACACTCCAAAAAAAGTTCTAATCATCTGTTCTTTAGCCAGAGATTTCACCTCTGCCATCATCCCAAAATCATAGAAAATTAGAGAGCCATCTGTATTAACTGCCATGTTTCCCGGATGCGGGTCTGCCTGAAAGAAACCGTCTTGCAACAATTGTTTTAAGTAACAGGAAATCCCTAACTGATTGAGACCTTTTAAGTCTATCCCTTTAGCTTCTAAACTTTGTCGATCGTCAACCTTTATACCTGGCAAATACTCGACAGTCAACACCTTTTTGCTAGTATATCGCCAATAAACTTTAGGAACCATAATGCCGGGATAGCCTCTAAAATTATTAGCAAATCGTTCAGCATTTTTACCCTCTTGTATATAGTCAATTTCTTGATAAAGAATTGTGAAAAATTCATTATAAAGTGCATCTAAATTATATTTTCTAGTCCAAGGCAAATACCGCTGGCAAAAACGCATAATTTTGTAAATAGCTTTAACGTCCAAATCAAACAACTTTTGCAATCCCGGACGTTGAACCTTTACAACTACATCTTCTCCCGTATGTAGCCGAGCTTTGTGTACCTGTCCCAAACTCGCAGCCGCAATCGGAAAATGGTCAAAATCACGATATAAAGCATAAATTTCTTTACCAAGTTCAGATTCAATCAGAGCGATCGCTTCTTCCGAATTGAATTCAGGTACTTTATCTTGCAATTTTTGTAATTCATTAACATACTCTAAAGGGAGTATATCTGCACGAGTTGAGAGAGCCTGACCAATTTTAATAAAAGTTGGGCCTAAATTTAGTAAAGTCTTGAGTAGCCACTCAGCGCGGACGGATCTTGTATAAGGCGAGTTGTTTTGAAATAGCCTATCCGCCCACAAATAGAACATAAACTGTCCTGCGGCGGTAAAAACATCTATTTGTCGAGTTAAAGGTGAAGATTGAGCCCGTTGCCAGCGAAGTGGCTTAGGTGCAATTTTTGTGAGCATAAATATAGGGGCTAGGGGCTAGGGGAAGAGAGGGAGATGGGGAGCAACTTAATCAATTAAAAATTAAAAATGCAAAATTAAAAATTGTGAGATTGAATTTTTAATTTTTAACTTTTAATTAATCGGAGGGGAGGAGGGGTAATTAGCGATTAGCCATTAGCGATTACCAATTACCAATTACCAAATTTTTACTATTCCTCCTGACTTGCGTGTTGCCCTGGAAACAGGGGTAAGGTTAGGGTGAAGCTAGTACGCCACAACTCAGTAGTTTCGGGATTCTCTGCTGGCCCAGAACTAAATGCGGCAATAGTGCCGCGTAAGTGCTTTACTAAGGACTTTACCAGAGCTAAGCCCAAACCCGTACCAGGGATAGCTTGTTCGGTAATACCGCTTCCCCGCCGGAACTTCTCAAAAATATGGGGCAAGTCTTCGCTGGAAATACCGCGCCCGATATTGGAGACACTCATAACAATTTCGCCTGCGGCAAAATAGGCCGCCAAAACGACGGTACTGTTAGCCGCAGAGTATTTACCAGCATTTGTCAATAGTTCCAGCAAAATGCGCCTTAGACTTTTGGGATCGGTTTGTAGGGGTAGGGGTCTGCCGGGTATTTCTACTGCTAGATTTAAACCCTTACCTGCCCATTTTTGGTCAAAATCTTGAGCTAAATCTTGAATTAAAAGCTTGAGGTCAATTTTTTCGGGTTCGATAGAGTCTGACTGGGACTCTAACTGTTGTAGGGCTAGTAAATCGTTGATCAGATTGGTTTCCTGAGAGCATTGTCGATCGAGAATATCAAGATAGACGGCGCGGCGCTCCGGGGAGAGGTCGGACTGACGTAACATCCGAATGGCAAGGGTCATACTTGTCAGAGGTGTCCGTAACTCGTGGCTGACGGTGCTCAGAAATTCGTCTTTGAGCTGATTTAGCAGTCGCAGTTGGTCAACTTGCCGACGAGTTTGTTCGTACAATTTGGCTTGCACGTCAAGACTTCGCTGTAACTGGGCAGTGCGATCTTCCACAAGAGCTTGCACTTGCTGTAGTGTCTGAGTCTGAATAATCGCTGCACTGATTTGGGCTGCTACTAATTCTACGAGTTCTAGTTCTTCTGGCTGCCAGAGGCGGGGTGAAGAGTGTTGCAATACTAAGAATCCTAAAATAGTACCTTGCGTTGCCCCTACGAGGGGAACTAGCAATAAGGCTCTGATGCCGGGGGGTTTCAAGATTTCAGCGGCACCATCAAGGTATTGATTTGGTAACTCCTTGGTATCTGCGATCGCTAACAGCTTGCGAGCGCGAGTAAATGCCTCCTGGCACAAGGAACACTCCGACAGCCAGAAAGATGATGGGGAGGATAGGGAGGATGGGGAGGATGGGGAGGATGGGGAGGATGGGGAAGATAGGGAGGATAGGGAAGATAGGGAAGATTTAACTCCCCCATCTCCCCCATCTCCCCCGCTCCCCCGCTCCCTCGCTCCCTTAGACCACTCGCAGACGATTGTGACTTTAGCTTTGGGAATTTGGTTAGGGGAGTGAGTTTTAAATAGGGGATCTGCGTATTTCAGCAGCGCGATCGAGCCGCGATCTACTTGCAGGGTATCGGCAGTACCCTCGATCGCTAGTTGTAGAATCTGGTTGAGTTCTAGAGGGGTGTCAATTATGCAGGTCAGCCAACTGAGCAGAGTTTGGTATTGGGATTGACGGTGGACTGCTTGCTGTAGAGTGGTAATCTGTTGAGTTTTTTCAAGTTGAGAGATGGCGATCGCAGCGATTGTCGCGATGGCTTCTAGGCGCTCCAAGTCTAAAGTTGACCAAAGGCGAGGTTGCAGGGAACCTACAACGATCGTGCCGTTTACTGCTCCTCCTAAGCGTGTTGCGATCGCCAACATCCCCCGAAAAGGAAGCGATTCTCCTTCTATATCCAAGGTACGAGTCACTTCCTTGGTCTGAATGTCAGAAATTGCTACAGAACGCCCGCTTAAGAGCATTCTGCCAAAAGCAGGACGCTCAGTCAGCGACACTAAGAATTTGTTAACTGCGGTGATTTTAGGGAATTGGGAAATCTCAGTAGAATCCACAGTCCGATCCATTTCCCAATAACCCGTCTGAATCTCTGCGCGATCGCCCTTGAGGGCACCAACCAAACAACAGTCCCCCTGAAAAGCAGCCCCCAATACCTCTGCTATTTTTGGCAGCACTGTTTCTGGAACTAGGTTCGCCAGAAGAATTTGGGAAATTTGCTGCCCCAGTTGAGCAGGATCGGTCTGGTTCTGCATGAGACGACCCATAAATTTTTGAAGTAATACTGGTTCTTGCCCTGCGTGTAGATGCAATGTCAAAGGCTTTGCCATCCGCGAGTGAGCTCTAGCAAAGTCTTGATTTCCCTGAGAATTTATCATGATGGCAAAGCCGTTATTTAAAATGTTTTAGCCTGTCGGCCGCAGAATTGTACTCTACAGCTAATAGGCAAACCCTGTTTATAATTAGGTGGCCGCAAATAAAATAAACATTATTCTAGCGCAGGCTATCCCCCGTTGAATTGTGCTAGCTTTTCACCCCTACAAGTCAGACAGAGAAATAGTTGCGAACAATCTCGGCGCTCCTCTTCCCCAATTCTACCTTTAACTATGCCTACTTACTTATAATAAAATAGCTAAAATTTTTTGAGATTGAATAGGCGCTATTGCCCCTCCGAGAAATTACGTAATACTCAATGTCAACTCTATACATACCGATCAAATATTTAACTTCACTAACTCCCTAGAGTTATTATTAAGCTAATATTATCAAATATTATGTGATATTAATTGTGAGATTCTTTTGCCTGCAACCAAAACTTCTGGTTCTCACCCTGCTGCGATCGTTACACTACTGGATTTAATCGCTGCAAAGACTTCTTTCCCTTTCTTTAACCCCAGTTTCTCGGCGATGTACGAGTGACAACTGACACTAACTCTACTGACGGTGCGATCGCCAGGGTGACTTCCGCATTCAGTGTGCCTTTGACAATGCGTTTCACTTTGGCTCTCAAAATGTTGCGGGCACTGATTTGTACTGACGGTAATCCTACTGTATTCATCGGAGGATTGGAAAGTAATCCAGCCTTGCTCTTTTCTTGGCATCGTAGAATACCAAATAAGTTGGTATAAAGTTGGTATGATTGGGCGTTGAATACCATTCAAACGCTAAATCGGTCGTCCGATCGCTTTGAGCTAACTATACCAACCCAACTCAAGTTCTATGAAACCAAGACGGATTCTCGCCTTTGTCAGCGGATTACTGGCAACTCTAATGCTAGGAATCGGCTTCAAAGCAGTCATGCCCGTTCCCGCCAACGCTCAATCTCCTACGCTTCTAATTGCCGCCGCAGCTAGTTTGCAAGAAACCCTTAAAGAAGTCGATCCACTCTTTAAATCTGCCAACCCAGGGATTGCAGTCAACTACAACTTTGCCGCATCCGGGCCCCTTCAACAGCAAATTGAGCAGGGCGCACCCATCGATTTATTCATTGCGGCTGCAACTCGACAAATGGATGCTTTGCAGCAGAAAAATCTGATTTTGACCGATACTCGTCGCAACATACTCACTAACAGTCTGGTGTTGGTAGCACCGAGTAACTCCACGCTAGGACTAACAAGCTTCAAGCAATTAACCAACTCCAACGTCAAAAGAATTTCGGTAGGAGAACCGCGCAGCGTTCCGGCTGGACAATACGCAGAAGAAGTGTTTAAGAAGCTGGGAATTTTAGATCGACTAAAGTCTAAATTTGTGTATGGCAACTCAGTTCGCAACGTTTTAGGAACTGTCGAAAGTGGTAACGCCGATGCAGGAGTTGTCTATGCCACCGATGCCAGAATTTCAAAAAAAGTAAAACAAGTGGCAACTGCTGCCAGTAATTTGCACTCTCCAATTGTTTATCCAATGGCAGTCATTAAAGCTAGTAAAAATCAGTCAACTGCCCGTACCTACGCCCAATTTCTCACCAGTCAAAAAGCTCAAGCTATCTTTAAGAAATACGGCTTTGGTATTGCTAAATAATCATTAAATAAGGGGCTAGGGGCTAGAGGCTAGGGAAGAGAGGAAAATAAACCCCCGTTAAGAAGATTTACTTACCTCATTGGTGATTATCCTCCCCATCTTCCCCACCTTCCCCAGTTTTCAGTCCCTAATACTTCTGTGCTTCCTGTTGTGCGTCGTCACTGTATTGGCGGTAAAGCGCAGCTCTGTTTACAGCGGTATCGTAGCGCGGATGAGCGGGCGCTACTGCGCTCATCAGTTCGGATGCTTGCTGCCATTTAGCAGCTATTACCAACCAATCCTCGCGAGTTTGAGCGTTTTTACCGCTGTCTGCGGCTTGTTGAGCTAGCCGCACAGCTTGTGCGAAATCATCTTGAGATGGAGCGACACTTGCAGGTTTTGGGGTTGTGGGAACTGGATTGGGGGGAATGCTGTAGGGTACGGATTGAGATGTGGCTTGAACAGTCTCGGAATCTTGAGCATTAAGCCAATTGTGCAGTACCAAACCTACCATCAGCAAGAATAAACTCAGGCTGACTCCGCCGACTAGACCCCGCTGATATTGTCGCTGATCGCGTAACAGAGATGATGAGGAAGTTTTGGGTAAAACTGGCTTCCGAGATTGAGTTTTGCCTGAGCGAAGCCAGCCGAAGATATAGTTAAGATCCTCGAAGGACTGTTTAAAAAAGTTGGGCTTTGCCAGGATAATTTGTTTTGACCACAGCAATTGATTTTCGGGATCTCGGCTAATTTCTTCTAGCCAGAGCAACTGCTGTTCTCGGACAATCCGGCTGTTAATATTGACTCGGCGAATGTAGCGGGGTGAAATTCCTTCGAGAATCTGTCGAATGCGCTCCACCAAGGTAGACTGTTCGAGCTGATCGACTTTTGGGGCCTCGCATAGCAGTTGCAAGACACCATCTGCAAACACAGCTCTAGTTCTGACACCGACTTCTGCCAACTTTTCGTTGAGCACTTGAATAATCGCTGCAACACTACCCTGACGAGCTTGTATGGCTATTTCATCAATCCGATCTACCATTTTAGGTTCAAGAATGAATTTATAGTTCAGTCCGAATGTATTTATGTGATTTTTCATAAGACTATCAGTTAAGGAGGGTAACGGGTAGAGTCAAGAGGAGAACATGGCTTGAGTGTTGCTTCAGCTTGAGCGATCGCACTTCAGGAACTCTTTGTACTCTAGAGGACATAGCAGGTTAGAATGTAGCGATCGCCATACATGAAAACTCCTGCATCACCTCAACCGAACCGAAAAATTAACTATGAGCAAAGTAATTCGCGGTCAAATTTTTGTTTTAGATGATAATATCGATACCGATCAAATCATTCCTGCTGAATATCTCACCTTAGTTCCTTCCAAGCCAGACGAGTATGAGAAACTAGGAAGCTACGCTCTAGTAGGGTTGCCCAATCGTTACGGCAAGTTCATACAACCCCCAGAAATCAAAACGCGCTACCCGATTATTGTGGCAGGAGAAAATTTTGGCTGCGGCTCTTCACGGGAACACGCCCCCATTGCATTAGGAGCTGCTGGTGTCCAAGCGGTTGTAGCTCAATCTTACGCCCGAATTTTCTTTCGCAATTGCTCCGCTACAGGTGAATTGTACCCTTGGGAATCTGTGGAACGGCTATGCGATTTATTTGCTACAGGCCAGGATGTTACTATCGATTCTGAACAAAATCAAATCATTAATCACACTCTAGGCAAAACTTACGAACTCAAGCCTCTGGGAGATGTCGGGCCAGTAATTGATGCCGGAGGACTTTTTGACTACGCTCGTCTTACGGGAATGATTGCCACTCGGTAATAAGTTAACAGATATAAATTGTAGGGTGGGCGCTCGCCGAAACAATATTAGCCATTAGTTACAAGATTGTTGCGGCGAGCGCCCACCTTACGTTTATTAATAGTTAACAGTTAACTGTTAACTGTTAACCATTAACTATTACTTTTGGATAAATTTCTGGAGCTTGCGAACCATTTTATCGATGATTCCTTCTTCGTTGTCATCAACCAAAGCTTCTGCTTCCGTGCGCTTGACTACATCTTCCGGCAAGTTGAGCAACTGCACTAATTTTTGATAGGCTGCTGCTTCATCCGCATTAATTTTGGGTTCGTCAGGCGTGCGAGCACTAGAAGCAATCACTTCATAACCTAGTTGCAATACTAATTCGCGTTCTTCCTGGCTTTCTAATTGTGGAATCAATTCATCTAAGGGGAGATTTTGCATCAAGTAATCTCGCAATTCTTGTTGCACTTGTTGCACTTGTTGCTGATTATCGCCTGGGGCAAATAAACGACTGAAGCGGTTTAACATTAAATCCACTTCTTCTGTTGCGAGTTCTCCGTCAGACCATGCCATAGAAGCAACAATCCTTAGTAGGTTCATTTGACGGGGATTAATGGATGGAGGAGGTGGTGGTTGCATAATAAAAATTGGTAATTGGTAATTGGTAATTGGTAATAGCTAATGGCTAATTGCTAATTGCTAATCGCTAATGGCTAATTGCTAATAACGTAAGTGTGACCCCCTTATGAACGTAAGCATTACTCCTTAAACTCTTGTGCTTTGTTAACAGTTAACAGTTAACAGTTAACAGTTAACCGTTAACTGTATATCATGTCACAAATTTGGATAGAGGCACTCCGAGCCATCCAGCAAAGTTTTGTTTCTGAATTGATGTTGGGTGCTCTAATGTTAGAATCTGATAGCGATTGGGGCGGGGTTTGACGAGAGTAACTCGACAAGTCCGCAGTTCATCTTGGTGGAAGACAGTCACAGCGATCGCATCTCCCGGCTGATAATCTTTAAGGCGATCGCTCAAATGTTCAGCAGTTATCCGAAAACCGTCAACTGCTAGCAATTCGTCCCCAGCGTCAATACCCCCTAACTGTGCAGGCCCCCCTGCTTC
>NZ_JAQMUA010000023.1:0-9639 GCF_028330895.1 Kamptonema animale CS-326
CCATTGCTCTAAAATCCTTTCCAACTCTTTGAGATCAACGGGTTTGCTGAGATAGTCATCCATACCGGCGGCTAGACATTTATCTCGATCTTGTGGTAAGGCGTGAGCTGTTAGCGCGATCACTACGGTGTGGCGATCGCTATTAGCTGCTTCCCGCCGCCGTAACTCTTGCGTCGCCTCATAGCCATCCAATACTGGCATCTGACCATCCATTAACACAATGTCGTACTTTTTCTCCGCCAACAATCTCAGAGCTTCCTGACCGTTATCAGCACACTCAGCTTCATAGCCCAAAACTTCTAACTGAGCAAGAATAACTTGTTGGTTAACGGGGTGGTCTTCTGCTACTAATATTGTTACTTGGTTATCGTCTGTTGGTGATTTTGTTTGTGTTACTAACCGTTTTTCAGCGATTCCTAAAAGCCGATCGAATAACTGGGAAGGTCTAACAGGCTTGAGGATAAAATCGCAGCAGTCTTTACGGAGGATTTGTCGGAGACGCTGGGCAAATCTGTCTGCGATCGCAGAATCTCGCTGTTGCAGAGAAGTCATTAATAAAAACTTCGTCTGGGCAAACTCAGGGTGAGAGCGAATGGCTTCAACTAACAAATTTTCTCCCTGTTCTACTAACTGTAAATCCAGCAAAACCGCATCGTAAGGTCTTTTCTGCTGACCCGATTTTCGCAAAGTAGCTAAAAGCCTTGCACAGTCTGCCGCCGCATCCGATCGCATCCCCCAGGTATGAGCCAAATATTGCAGCACTTGGCGAGTTCTAGGAGGGGCTGTTCCTAATAGCAATCTACGGCCAGTTAGAGCCAAAGGAATAGCGGGAGAAATCATATTAGCCTGTTTGCTGAGCTCTACTGTAAACCAGAAAGTTGAGCCTTTACCCACCTCGCTTTCTACCCCAATTTCGCCTCCCATCCGTTCGGTCAACTGCTTGCAAATTGCTAATCCCAAACCCGTACCTCCGTACTCGCGAGTGGTAGAAGCGTCTACTTGAGAAAAGGATTGAAATAGTTTTTTCTGAGCTTCTGGGGAAATGCCAATGCCGGTATCTGTCACTGCAAAGCGGAGGAAAACTGAGGTCGAAGTTTGATCGCGGAGAGCGACTTGTACCATGACCTCGCCTTCTTCGGTGAACTTAATCGCATTGGCGACTAAATTTAACAGGATTTGGCGTAAACGGCTCGGATCGCCTCTGAGCGATCGCGGTACTGCACTATAAATTAAAATTGCTAATTCCAGTCTTTTAATTTCTGCTTGAGCTGCTAGTAACTCGACGACTTCTTCAATGCAGGAGTTTAAGTCAAAGTCGATCTCCTCTAGCTGCATCTTTCCTGCTTCCAGCTTTGAGAAGTCGAGTATATCGTTGATGACACTGAGTAGATGATGGGCGCTACTGCGGATGATTTCGGCACAGTCTCGCTGTTTGGGTGCAAGATTTGTTTCTAACAATAATTGAGCCATTCCCAATACACCGTTCATCGGTGTACGGATTTCGTGGCTCATATTTGCGAGGAAATGAGACTTGAGTTTTGCCGTTGCGATCGCGGCTTCTCTAGCTTCCACGAGTTCGCCGATTTGGTGAGTGACGATCACAATACCACCGATTTCACCGCTGGTATTATACCAGGGATGAATTGCCCAACGCAGATAAATTTTGATACCGTCTTCCCATTCCCAGACATCCTCTGGACAGGAGTATATCTCTCCTTGAAGTGCAGATTCTAATTGCTTGCGCCAGCGTTCGGGCATATTTGGAAGCAAATCGTACTGGCACATACCGATCGCGGACTGAACTGGCAGGCGGCTATCAGCGATCCATTTTTCGCTGTGGGCGAGATAGCGCATTTCCGTGTCGAACATTGCCATCGCTACGGGGGTGCAAGAGATAATCTGTTGTAGTTGTTGGCGTTCTTTCTCTAGTTCAACTTCGCGCAACTTGCGATCGCTAATATCCATCGTCAAGCCATCCCAGAGAATGTCGCCATTCTCTTGCCTTTCAGGTCGAGACGAGGCCCAAATCCACTTCAACTTGCCAGAAGGCGTGTTAATTCGATATTCCTCTGTCCAGGGTGTCAAATTTTCAGCAGAGATGGCGATCGAGTCCAATACCCTTTGGCTATCTTCTGGGTGTATCATCTCAATCACCAGCGCCGCATTCTGCTGAATTTCTTCTGATTCGATCTCGTAGATTTCGCGAGCACCACAACTGGTGAAGGGAAAGGAGATCGATCCCTCTGCTGAAATGCAAAACTGGTAAATCATTCCCGGCACATTGGCGGCCAACTTTTGAAAGCGTTCTTCGCTACGTCGCAGAGCCCACTCAGCTTGGCGGCGCTCGACTATTTCCTGCTGCATCAGTTCGTTCAGCTTTGTGAGGGCGGCTGTGCGCTCTTCCACCATCATTTCTAGGTGTTTTTTGTACTGCCGCAATTCCGCTTCTGTTCGGAGGTGTGCGGTGATATCGCGTCCTTCAATGATGATCGGATTAAATTCCCCTGTCTGGTCGAATGCAGGTTTGAAGGAAGCATCGAGGGTAACGATCGTTCCGTCTATACAAGGTATGTCAAATTCTGTGCGAATCAGTTCGCCCCTAGCCGCCGCCGCGATCGCATTTTGCAAGCGTTTTTGAGTCGGGTTTTGAGTCGGATTTTCTAAAGTTTTAAGTTTAGTAACGGAGATGTCTATTTCTCTATTTTCCCTCTCTCCTCTTCCTTCTTCCCTCTCCCTTCTTCCTTCTTCCTTCTCTCCTCTTCCTTCTTCCTTCTTCCTTCTTCCTTCTTCCTTCTCTTCCTTCTCCCCAGTCCACCAAGGCGTTTCCCAGAATGGCTTACCAATGACACCAACGCGGGTAATGCCCCCAAAATCCAAGGCTGTTTGGTTGACTTCCAAAAGTGTACCGTCTGGGGCGACTAGGGCAATCAGTTGAAAAGCTTGGTCAAAGATCGCTCGAAAGCGCTGTTCGCTTGCTTTTAGGGCTGCCTCTGTGGCTTTGCGATCGCGAATTTCGGCTTCTAGTTCGGCATAACTTGGCATCGCTAAAGCTTTGGGAAGCGTCGCGACTGCTAGTAATGCTGTTAATATCGAGATGGTAGCCGCGATCGCTTTGGCAAACGCTGATATCCAATAGCTAGAATGCCACAGCGTCCACAAGTCGGTAATGCTAACAGTTCCCCAGCTAGCGATCGCGGCTGCGAACAACAAAAAAATTCCCCGAAATCGCAGATCCCGGCGCTTGTGGAGGAAATACACCAGCATCCCCAGAATTGAGTAACAACCAACAGCTATTGCTAAGTCTAAGCCTGCGTGCAACCATAATAACTCTGGCTGCCAAAGATAAAAGTCTTTGTGTGAAATAAATGAGCTAGACGCAATTAATTTGCTGTCTATAAGTTTTGTCCAGATTTCCAGCATCACTACTACTTTTAAAAACGACAGGTTCTATACATTAATGCCAGTTAAACCCACTTCTCGATCGTCAACAAGATAGATTTTGGTAGAAATGAAAAAAGCTACCAGTTTTTAGAGTTTTCAACATATACATTAATTGTATCAATAGTTACAAACAAATTATAGTGAAGCTGCTTTAATCTTATTTCATTATTTACATAAAATTCAAAAAATTGCGGAGAAAAGTAGCAGCAGTGAGCAATAAACGTTCTTTAACCTTAAGTCGTCGTCAGGTAGTGCGCGGTTTGTTGTCCGCAGGGGCTTTTGGAGTTACTTTGCGTCTGGGAACAGGATGCACGCCGACTACTGTACCCCAACAAAGCCAAAGTCCTACAGGGCAATCGCCATCTACGGGCACAGGGGCCAAAGTAGTGACAATGGGCTTTATCTACGTTGGTGCTAAAGATGATTATGGCTGGAATCAGGCTCACGCGCAAGGGAAAGAAGGAGTTTCCAAACTCTCTGGGGTGAAAACAGTCGAAGAGGCAAGCGTTCCGGAAACAAATGCCGCCGAAGAAACCATGCTCAATATGATTAATCAGGACGGAGTAACTGTCCTATTTCCTACTTCTTTTGGTTATTTCGATCCCCATATTATCAAAGTAGCAAAAGAGAATCCTACCATTCAATTTTTCCACGCAGGAGGGCTTTACGATGCAACCAAGCATCCTAACAATATCGGTAGCTATTATGGCTATATCGACGAAGCCCAATATATAGCTGGAATTGTAGCAGCTCATACTTCTAAGAGCGGCAAATTAGGGTTTGTGGCAGCTAAACCAATTCCCCAAGTAGTGCGAAATATTAACAGTTATACCCTGGGTGCTCGTAGCATTAAACCCGACATTACAACCCAAGTAATTTTTACCGGTGATTGGTCTTTACCTGTGAAAGAAGCTGAAGCTACTAATAGTATGGTCGATCAAGGAATCGACGTTATTACTTGTCACGTAGACAGCCCCAAAGTGGTAATGGAAACTGCGGAAAAACGGGGTATTTTCTGTACCGGATACCACACGAATCAAGCAGCTTTAGCTCCTAAAGGATATCTGACTGGTGCGGAGTGGGACTGGGCTAAAATTTATTCAGAATATGCCGAGATGCTTTTGGCGGGCAAAAATCTGATGGATGGCGGAATTTCTCACTTGGTACGTGGTGGTTTGAAGGAAGGTTTTTGTAAGTTATCGCCCTATGGTGCGGCGGTGAGCGAACAAGCGAAAAAGGATGCTGATGCGGCACAGGCTAAGCTATTAGATGGCACTTTAGTAATTTATAAGGGGGAAATGAAGGATAATACTGGGAAAGTTGTAATTCCTGCTGGCAAGGACTTCAAACAGCAAGATCCAGAACTAGAAAAGATGACTTGGTTGGTGGAAGGCGTGCTGGGAAGTACCTAAAGAATTAAAAAGTAAAAATTAAAAATTAAAAATGGGAGGAATGAAAGAATTAAAAATTAAACATTAAACATGGGAGGAAGGTAGGTTGGGTAGGGAAAATGAAAAATTAAGTAAATCCACCTAATTAAACATAAGATACCGATGGCTAAAAAGTTGGCTGTATAAGCGTTCTTCCTTCTTCCCTCTTCCTTCTTCCTTCTACTTAAAAAATTACCAATTAAGCCTATGACTACTCAAGTTGTATCTGGAAATCCATCCTCAATAAACTGGCGATCGCTACTAGAAACAGTGACTATTCCCATAGCTGCTTTAGTGGTTTCGCTATTATTATTCGGGATTTTTTGCGCCGCAGCAGGTGCTAATCCGTTAGCAGTATATGGCTCGATTTATAAAGCAGCTTTTGGGAGTTGGTTTTCTTTCCAAAATACCCTAATTCGGGCTGCGCCTTTGATGTTAAGTTCTCTCTGTACAGTCTTACCTGCTCGCTTAGGCTTAGTGATTATTGGTAATGAGGGAGCGATCGTCATGGGGGGACTCGGCGCGATCGCCACTGGTTTAGCTTTAAACAGCGCACCGCCAACTATTGTGCAGTTGGGAATGGCGATCGCAGGCATTATTAGCGGTGGTTTGTGGATCGCCTTAGCCGGGGCGCTGCGGTATTACCGAGGCGTAAATGAAACCATTAGCAGCTTGTTGCTTAATTATATCGCGATCGCGCTTTTGAATCATTTAGTCGGCGGCCCGATGCGCGATCCCAGTTCCCTGAACAAACCTTCTAGCTATCCCCTCGCTGATGTCAATATGCTGGGGACTTTGCCGGGAACGCGAGTTCACTACGGCTTGATTTTTGGGCTAATTGTTTGCGCGATCGCTTACGTCTTGATTCAGCGAACTACCTTTGGTTTTGCTGTTCGCACGGCAGGTGGTAACGTTCGAGCAGCACGAATGGCCGGATTACCAGTAGG
Organism: Kamptonema animale CS-326; assembly: GCF_028330895.1. Classification (NCBI taxonomy): domain Bacteria; kingdom Bacillati; phylum Cyanobacteriota; class Cyanophyceae; order Oscillatoriales; family Microcoleaceae; genus Kamptonema; species Kamptonema animale. The sequence goes on from NZ_JAQMUA010000023.1 coordinate 5,819, forward strand.
TAAATTAACATTAATTATCTGTTTTCTGGGAGGTGCTTGTGCAGGTTTAGCCGGGATGGTAGAAGTGGCAGCCGTACACGGCAAAGCGAATGAATCCCTAAATGCAAGTTACGGTTACAGCGGCATTTTAGTTGCATTTATTGCCCGACAAAATCCTTTAGCTGCCGTGCTAATTTCAATTTTGTTAGGTGGAATTTTAGCAAGTGGGGGAATTTTGCAGCGATCGCACAATCTCCCAGATGCCACAGTTTTAGTTTTCCAAGGATTAGTTTTCTTAGTGATTCTCTTCAGTGAATCGCTTTATGGCAAACTGCCATTTTTCAAGCAACAAGACAGATAAACGAAAGATAACTTAGGGTGGGTGAGCCTCGGCCAGAAACCGGGTTTCTTCATAGATATCTAGTTACAATCGCAGATTTTTATAAGAAACCCGGTTTCTTTCAACTAACGACTAACAACCAACAACCAACAACTAACAACTAACAACTAACAATTAACAATTAACAACTATGTCAACAGAAACTTTAGGGTGGTGGGGAGTGCCGATCGCGATCGCAGCAGGAACACTTAGAGGAAGCGCACCCTTTCTATTCGTTAGTCTCGGCGAATGTCTGACCGAAAAAAGTGGCAAAATCAACCTCGGTTTAGAAGGTACTTTATTAATGGGTGCGATGAGTGCCTACGCCATATCCTATCTAACTCAATCACCTTGGTTAGGCGTTTTAGCAGCAGGAATTTCTGGGATGGTATTAGGAGCAATTCACGCTTGGCTATCCCAACGTCCCAAAGTTAATGATGTAGCAGTTGGCATTGCCATGATTATCTTCGGAAGCGGTTTAGCTTTCTTTTTTGGCAAGCCTTTTATCCAACCCGTTGCCCCCCAATTACCCACCATTGAATTAGGTGCTTGGATTAATCAGCCAGCAATTCAATCAGCTTTAAAAATTAGCCCTTTATTTATCATCGGCGTTGCCATAGCACCAGCAATGCAGTGGTTTTTTAAATCCACGCGCTGGGGGTTATTTATCCGTGCCGTTGGTGACAACCCTGCTGCTGCTAGAGCGATGGGAATTCCTGTAAAATTGGTGCGGACAGCCTGCATTATGGTAGGGAGTTTCTTAGCAGGAATTGGCGGAGCTTACTTATCTCTTTATTACCCTGGAAGTTGGACAGAACGGATTTCTAGCGGTCAAGGATTAATGGCCGTTGCCTTAGTAATTTTTGCCCGTTGGAATCCCGTGCAATGTTTATATGCAGCTTTATTGTTTGGAGGAGCGCAAGCAATCGGGCCCGCTTTGCAATCAGTAGGAGTAGATTCTTACTACTACTTGTTTAATGCCTTGCCTTACATCTTAACCCTAGCAGTAATGGTGATTACCTGTTCGCCAACTCGGACAGCAATTGGTGCTCCCGGTGCTTTAGGAACTGACAATGATTAAAGGTTAGTGATGTTCGCTCGCAAACTACAATCTCAAATTTTTTATGGGACGTTTTGTTGAATCTGAACCCTATCCATATCCTTTTAACGGCGATTTACGCCCAGAAAATACAGTGCTGCTAATTATTGATATGCAGATAGATTTCTGCGGAGTTGGCGGTTATGTAGATAAAATGGGTTATGATTTGTCGCTGACACGCGCACCAATTCAGCCAATAAAAAAGGTATTAGAAATAGTACGAAATCTCGGCTTTCACGTCATCCACACCCGCGAAGGACATCGACCAGATTTATCAGACTTACCAGAAAATAAACAGTGGCGAAGTCGTAGAATTGGTGCAGGAATTGGCGACTCCGGCCCCTGCGGGAAAATTTTAATTCGCGGTGAAAGTGGATGGGAAATTATTCCTGAACTTGCTCCTTTACCTGGAGAATCAGTAATTGATAAACCCGGAAAAGGTTCTTTTTACGCCACAGATTTAGATATGTTACTAAGGCGTAAAGGCATCCAAAATATTATTCTGGCAGGAATAACAACTGATGTTTGCGTCCACACCACAATGCGGGATGCGAATGATAGAGGTTACGAATGTTTGCTACTTTCTGACTGTACCGGTGCAACAGATTATGGCAATCATCTGGCCGCACTCAAGATGATTAAAATGCAAGGCGGCGTTTTTGGTGCTGTCGCTGATTCGGAAGCATTAATTAGCGCCATCAAAGAGTAGTTATTTCACAAACCACTTTGTTTTAATTTTAAGGAGCAAAACCATGCTAGAAATTCCCAATCCAGAAATCATCACTCCCAGCTCAAAACTCCCTCAGCCACCCGATATCGAATTGGTAAATATCACCAAGCGATTTGGTTCGCTTTTAGCACTTGATAACGTTTCAACACACCTGAAACCAGGAACTTTTCACGCTTTACTAGGTGAAAATGGAGCGGGTAAAAGTACCTTAGTCAAGTGTATTATGGGCTTCTACACTGCTGACAGTGGAGAGATTATAATTGATGGACAACCGCGCACTATCAACAGTCCTTACGATGCTTATCAATACAGTATCGGCATGGTCTATCAGCATTTTACTCTCATTCCCTCAATGACAGTCGCAGAAAATTTAGTGCTGACGCGGCCAGATACTCCTAACGTGATTAACTGGAAAGCTGAATATGAACAATTAGCGGCATTTCTAGAAACTGCACCATTTAAAGTTGATTTGTACAAACCCGCAAATCAACTTGCAGCCGGAGAAAAGCAAAAGGTAGAAATCCTGAAACAAATCTACCTCAAAAATCGGTTTCTTATCCTCGATGAACCTACATCTGTACTCACACCAGACGAAGCTGATGAAGTTTTAGGCTTACTCAAACAAGAAGTGAGTGCGGGACATTTAAGCGTGTTACTTATTACCCATAAATTCCGAGAAGTAACATCATTTGCCGATGAAGTTACAGTTCTGCGAAGGGGAAAATTTGCAGGTAGTGGGTCAGTTAAAGATTTATCTACTTCCGAAATGGCTAAGATGATGTTGGGTGAAGAACGCAATGCCATTCAAATAGAAAAACTAGCCGAACTTCCGGGAGAACCTGTCATCAAAATTGAAGATCTTTGTGCCAATGGTGACAACGGACTGGCGGCGGTAAAATCTGTAAATCTGACAGTTAGGAGGGGAGAAATTGTTGGGATTGCCGGGGTTTCTGGCAATGGTCAGCGAGAATTAGTAGAGGTTTTAGCAGGACAGAGAATTGCGACATCTGGACTATTAATGGTCAATGGGGAAGTTTATAAAGCAACTCGTCCAGAAATAGTCAAACATCGGGTTTTCTGCTTACCAGAGGAACCACTACGAAATGCTTGCGTTCCCCAGATGAGTGTTGGCGAAAATATGGCTTTACGAAAGTTCGATCGTGCGCCAATGGCTAAAGGCAATTTGTTTCTAATTTTGAAGGAAATTCGACTAGCTGCAATGGCTTTAATTGAGAAGTTTTCTGTGAAAACTCCCTCGGTAGATACCCCCATTAGTCATCTTTCGGGTGGTAATGTGCAGCGGGCTGTACTAGCAAGGGAATTTTCAAATCATAACATTAATCTGTTAATTGCTGCTAATCCCTGTTTCGGGTTAGATTTTGCGGCGGTTGACTATATTCACTCGCAGTTAGTTGAGGCGAGGAATGAGGGTGTGGGTGTACTATTAGTGAGTGAAGATTTGGATGAGTTGTTGAAATTAGCTGACCGACTTGTGGTGATGTCTGGCGGTAAGCTGGTTTATGAAAGTCCGATCGCAGATGTCGATATTCACGAAATAGGTCACTATATGGCTGGACATTAATCTTGCATTTGCTTAAGTAGGGTGGGCGCTCGCCGCAAACAGCCTGTAACTC
>NZ_JAQMUA010000227.1:0-7413 GCF_028330895.1 Kamptonema animale CS-326
AAAGCTACTCTTCAACCCTCCAAGACGGACTCAACCAAAACTTAGAAAAACCTGTCATTATCGGCTTAGAAAATGTCACTAAAGTTTATGGCATCGGCGATCTAGAAGTTCGCGCTTTAAACGGTGTCAGCTTGATAGTAAAACAAGGGGAATATTGCGCGATTATGGGAGCATCGGGTTCTGGCAAATCTACAGCTATGAATATTATTGGCTGTCTCGATCGCCCCAGCAGTGGCAGTTATTATTTAGACGGCGTGGATGTCGCGAAAATGCCAGAGGATGATTTAGCTGGTATTCGCAATTTAAAACTGGGGTTTGTCTTCCAACAATTTCATCTTTTACCGCAGTTAACAGCATTAGAAAATGTGATGTTACCGATGGTTTACGCCAGCGTTCCCCCAGCGGAAAGAAAAGAACGAGCAACTGTGGCTTTAACGCGGGTGGGTTTAGAAAGTAGGTTGTACAATAAACCCAACCAACTATCAGGAGGACAACAGCAACGGGTGGCGATCGCGCGTGCTATAGTCAATCGTCCCGTCCTATTATTAGCGGATGAACCTACAGGCGCTTTAGATAGCAAAACTACTCAAGAAGTGATGAATATTTTCACAGAACTTAACGATAGTGGTATGACAGTAGTCATGGTAACACACGAGTCAGATGTAGCGCGTCAAACTCGCCGAATTGTCGTATTCCGTGATGGCGAAGTGATAGAGGATGACCTGACACCAGATGACCTCCACAGTGCAGGATTTTAACTGATTAATTGGTAATTGGTAATTGGTAATTGGTAATTGGTGAGAACTAACAACTAACAACTAATAACTAATAACTAATAACTAACAACTAACAACTAACAACTAACAACTAACAATTACTACTTTTTAAACGGCCTGCAAGACTTACCACCACTGCCACCAATTCTTTAGAATCCACAGGTTTAGGCAAGTGGATCTGAAAACCTTCCCGTAGCGATCGCGCCCGATCCTCCGATCTAGCATAAGCCGTCAGAGCCGCCGCCGGGATATCAGCTCTATCGGAGAGTGCCCTTACTTGACGGATTAAAGCATACCCATCTTCTACAGGCATCCCAATATCGCTCAACATTACATCTGGCTTCAAAAGTTTAATCGCCTCAAGTGCTTCCTGTGCGGATGCAGAGGTTGTCACCTCGGCCCCAGAATCTTCTAGCACTGTACGTACAAACTCCCGCGAATCTACCTCATCGTCTACAACTAACACCCGTAACCCTTGAAGAGGGGCATCGGTTGAGGATTGGGGAGGGATGGGGAGGGGTAGGGAAGCTGTTTCTACTCCTACCCCCTCGATCTTCTTCCTCTCAGTAAGGGGCAATCTAACTGTAAATGCAGATCCTTTGCCACTTCCTTGAGAGTCAGCTTTGACAGTACCACCGTGCAGTTCCACCAAGTGACGGACGATTGCTAATCCCAGTCCCAATCCGCTGTACGATCGCGTAGTAGTGCTGTCAGCTTGACTGAAACGGTCGAAAACGTGAGGCAAAAATTCAGGGTTAATTCCTTGTCCGGTATCTGTCACCTCAATTTCAGCGCAAAAATTCCCTTCTAACTCACTACCTAATTTATGGATGGCGATCGTTACGCGGCCGCCTTTGGGAGTAAACTTAATCGCATTCGAGAGCAAATTCCAGATTACTTGCTGCAAACGGCCGCTATCGCCTGAGATCCTCTCAATTCTTTCATCCAGTAAAGGTATGATTTGAATTGACTTGGCTTCCGCCGCAGGCATTACCGTTTCGATCGCGGCCTCCACTACCGATACTAAATCTAGTAACCGGAGATTCAGGCGTAATTTGCCGGTAATAATCCGTGAAACATCTAGCAAATCCTCGATCAGCGCCGCCAGTGACTTGGTGTTGCGGTCAATGGTTTCTAAGGCGCGGGCTGTCCTTTCTTCGTCAAATTTTCGCGATCGCAGTAGTTGAGTCCAACCCAGCATCGCATTTAGGGGCGTTCGCAATTCGTGAGATAAAGTTGCCAGAAACTCATCTTTGAGCCGATTTGCTTGTACTAATTCTTCCGCTCTTTGGTGCAGTGCGGCTTCTAACTGCTTGCGTTCAGTCAAATCTAAGATGAAAGCAACTGACTCTTCACGCTGTTCTCCTACTAAAATAAAGCCGATTAAAACCGGAACGCGGCTGCCATCAGGGCGGATATATTCTTTTTCATAGGGAGTAGAAACACCAGTCTTTTTTCCCTCGTTGATACTTTGCTCATCTAGGGGCAGATATTCTGGCGGGGTAATCTCAGTCCAGCGCAATTCGCCTCGGCGCAAGTGTTCGCGGCTGTAACCAACTATTCGCAAAAATTCAGCGTTAGCATCAGTGATACTGCCATAAATATCAGCAAATACAATGCCGATAGAGGCAGCAGCTACAAAACTCTTCAGCTTTTCCTCAGTTGCTCTCAGTGCTGCTTCTGTCAGCTTGCGTTCTGTTATATCTTGGAAATAAGCGCACATTCCTTCTGGAGTTGGATGCCAGCGTACTGCAAACCACTTGTTGTCTAAGAGGGGGAAACAGTGTTCGTACTCACAGTTTAGGTTCTCAGCTTTGGCTTGCAGGATTTGCTCGTAGTAGGGTGTATCTTTTAACTCTGGAAATACTTCCCACAAAATTTCGCCCAAAATCTGCGATCGCTGCTTGCCTAAAATCTCTTCGCCTTTGCGGTTAATGTAAGTGTAGCGCCACTCTCCATCGAAGCTGGCAAAACCGTCGCCAATGCTTTCGAGAATGTTGACTATTTCCTGGCTAGCCTTTTGTAGCGCCGCTTCTGTTTGCTTGCGCTCGGTGATGTCCAGATTGATTCCTACCCAGTTAGCGATCGCGCCGGAACTGTCGCGCACGGGGACTCCCCGACTTAAGATGGTGTGGTAATTGCCATCAATACCTAAGAATTTGTGTTCGCAATCCCAAACGCTACCGCTATTAATGCACTGTCTCCATTCTGAGCAAGTGCGATCGACATCTTCGGGTGGTAATTTACCTGATAGGCCTGATTTCTGGCATTCTTCCAGAGTCATCCCGATCAACTCTAGAAATGAGTCGCTGAGGTAGTTGATGCTGCCATCGGAGTTGCAAATCCAGACTCCGAAGGGGATTGACTCGCCGATCGCGCGGTAGCGTGCTTCTGAGGCAGCTAGAGCGTTTGCTGTTGCTTGAGCAGCGACGAGAGCGTTTGCCCGTTCGTATTCTGCCTGAATGCGATCGCTGATATCTATACAAGAACCAATGTAGCCGACAAAAGTACCCTCAGCGTTATACCGGGGAACTGCCGTATCCAAAAGCCAGCGGTATTCACCGTCAAAGCGCCTTAAGCGGTACTCCATTTTAAACTCAAGCCTTGCGTCAAAGGAAGTTGTATAAATATGCAGACAACGCTCCAAATCGTCGGGGTGAACGCCTTCGGCCCAGCCATTGCCTGTTTCTTGCGCTAAAGTTCTGCCCGTAAACTCCAGCCAGGGCTTGTTAAAATAATGGCAGAGCTTATCGGGATCGGACATCCAAATCATCACTGGCGCTGTATCCGCCATGATCTGAAATCGCTCTTCACTTTCCTGTCTTGCTGCTTCCGCTAAGAGGCGATCGCGCCGCTCTTGTGCTTCCCGCAGCGATCGCTTTACAGCAGGCACAAGCCGCCCTAATCTTTCTTTGACGACATAATCAGTCGCGCCATTTTTCAAAGTTTCTACAGCTAGTTCTTCGCCCAAGGTAGCAGAAACGAAAATAAACGGCACATCAGAACATCTAGCTTGTGCGATTGCTAATGCTGATATCCCATCAAAAGAAGGTAACGAATAATCTGCCAGAATTAGATCGAAAGAGTCTTTTTCAATTGCCTCGATGAAATCAAGTCGGGTTTCTACCCGTTTTAAATAACACTTGATTCCGCCTTCAATGAGGTATTCTTCAATTAGTTCTGCATCGAGAATGCTATCTTCTAGTAACAGGATATTTAGCGTTTTCACGATTTTATTTTACTAGGTTAGTTGTTGATTGTTCGTTGTTGATAAACACAAATTAACTTTCATCGAGCGGTTTTCAACATCTCTATCCACCCCTTTTTATGCCAATTATCCAAAATTATGCAACATTAGAGGCAGGAGGTAGGAGATCGATCTTCTGAAGTTAACTCAACAATGCAGATTGTCTCAATAATTGGGAGAATTGATATTGTTAGAAGAACAGAGGCTTACCCTCTTATTCCTAACACAATTATCCTCTTTTCCCCAAGAAAAAAGATTATTCCTTTAACCATTACTTCTGCGAGCAGGTACAGCTCCCGGAGGTGGCTCATTCACCACAGCCCAAAACAGCCCCACTTCTTTAATAGCATCAACAAACTCGCGGAAATCAACAGGCTTTACCACATAACCATTTGCTCCTAAATCATAACTTCTAATCACATCTTGCTCTTCGCGGGAAGAGGTTAACATCACCACAGGAACTCTTTTCAATTCCGGGTCAGATTTGATTTGTGCTAGCACTTCCAAACCGTCCACTTTCGGCAACTTCAAATCCAATAACACTACAACAGGATGACCTCCCATCCGCAGCTTAAAAATTCCCTGTCGATAAAGATAATCCAGTGCTTCTTCACCGTCCCGTACTACTATAACCTCATTAGCAAGATGATTTTCTGCCAGGGCGACCAGAGTTAACTCAACATCATTGCCGCTATCTTCAACCAGCAAAATTCGCTTTAATTCTTCCATTATTCAACCTCTCCCTGTAACCTTGGTAGGGAAAAGTAGAAAATTGCTCCGCCACCTACAGTACCTTGTGCCCAGGTTTCACCCCTGTGCCGATAAATGATTCTTCTGACATTGGCTAGACCAATGCCAGTTCCCTCAAACTCTTGTTCGCTATGGAGTCTTTGAAACACACCAAAAAGTTTGTGCGCGTATCGCATATCAAATCCTACGCCGTTATCACGGATTGAGAAAATAGCCATATCCTCCTGGTATTTTGGATTTTGGATTTTGGATTTTAGGCAATCGCTTTCTCGATCCAAGTTATAATATTTTAGATTGTCAGCTAATGCCGCCAAAGTCAAATCAGAACTCGGTAATTTACAATAATCCGACACATAACCGATTTCAATGATAGTTTGAGGCTGCCTCCGAGTATACTTTAACGCATTTTCAATCAAATTCCGTAATGCCAAACGCAGCATGGAAATATCACCATTAACTAGAGGTAAATTAGGCTGTATTTGCCACTCGATATCTCTGCCATTTGTTTCGGGTTCAAATTCGTGCTTCACTTCTTTAATCAGGAGTTCCATATTCACAGCCATGCAGTGCATTTCGGCACGACCCATGCGGGAAAAAGCGAGTAAGTCATCGACTAGAATTCCTGCTTGTTTAGCTGTATGAGCTATGGTGTTGAGATAGCGGTGGCTAGTTTTATCTAAATTTGAGTTGTTGCGCTTGAGTAGTAATTCTACAAAACCGCTGATGTGGCGCAGGGGGGCTCGTAAATCGTGGGAAACGGAATAACAAAAAGATTCGAGTTCGGAGTTAACTGCTTGCAGTTGCAGGGTACGCTCTTTTACTGCTGCTTCCAGGTTTTCGTTAAATCTACGGATTTCTACTTCTGCGATTTTAAGCTTGGTAATATCTTGGAATAATAAGGCGGAAGTAGGCGGATGACCGTGCATAGCAGGCAAAGTATCGCCAAAGGCAACGATCGAGCGGATGCCTCCTGGGGTATGCCAGTTAAACTCGAACCCATCTAGGCTTTCCCCCCGCGCTACCCGCACTCCTGGCATTCGATCGTCAGGAATTCGCTCTCCCAATGCGTCAGTACAGTAATAAATAGTGTGATATTTTTCTGCGGGTCGATTCTTGGGAAATTCTCCACCGGCCATGACGTTAGCGGCAATATTTGCAAATGTTACTTTTGCCGTTTCTGGTTCGACTAATAATATTGGAGATGGCAAAAAGTTGAGCATTTCTTCGAGCCATTTTTGCTGATTTTTAAGTTCTGACTCGGCTTGTTTGCGCTCGGTGATGTCTTCGATAACGCCAGCGGCGCGGTGGGTTTCTCCCTGTTTATTCTTAATAGGAAAGCCGCGATCGCGTACCCAACGCACTGAGCCGTCGGGTCGCAGGATGCGAAATTCTTCGTCGTATTGTCCCTGTAGCACTGTCTGGAAAAATTTTGCTTGGACGCGATCGCGATCTTCAGGGTGAATGCTCTCAAGCGATTCGATAAAATTAGCTTGTAAACTTTCGCAACTGCGTCCCCAGATTTTTTCGTAGGCGGGACTGACGTAGAGTAATTCTCGCTTTGCGAGGTCGGCGACCCAAAAGACATCTGATATATTATCTGTCACCTGACGAAATCGCTCTTCGCTCTCCCGCAGTGCTTCTGATGTTTGCTTAAGTTCTGTAATGTCTGCGATCGCAGCAAATGCACCTTTGAAGGAGCCAGTATCATCTTTAATGGAACTGCTAGAAACAAGTGCCCATAGTTCGCAACCATCGCGGCGACGAAACCGCAACTGTGCGCGATCGCTCTTTGCCTGCTTAACTCGCTCCAAATGCTCCACAACTTGCCCTTTTGCTACCTCATCAGCGAACTCAAAAACGTATTGACCGAGTATTTCTTCCCTGCTATAGCTCAGCATTTCTGCCATCCGCTGGTTAACATAATCTGTGCGTCCCAAAGTGTCAATTGTCAAGATACCTTCACTGGCAGTGTCAAGTAGGTAACGGTAGCGTTCTTCGCTCAGCTTGAGCTTTAAGAGCATCTGTTCTACCCGCTTTTTAGCTGTTTGCAGTTCCGCAGTCAAGGAAGCGATCGTCATCGTCACCACCAAGAACATACTCAGCCGGACAATGGCAGCTAAACCGCTAAGGGTGAGAGAAAAAGCTGGCGGTAAAAAGAAATAAACGCTAAGTATTGTGGACAGAAGCGATGCTAGCAGTCCCGGCCCCAGACCTCCATACCAGGCACTTACTGCCACAGCGCCGAAAAATATACCGAAAATGCTCCCTTGCAACAGCGGCTTCAGAGCGAGTGTCAGCATGAATGACACAGCCACTGTAAAGACAGCAACGCCGTAGGGTCGCGATCGGGAGTCTATTTTTAGCTTCAGCATATTTAGCCTCTTTAGCGGGGAAAGTTTTCTACTCTTCTCGCCTCAAAACCGCGTTGGCGTATCATACCCGCAGGGTTTAGCGTTGCGAGTGCAACCAAGCAATCTCAAAAGTCCAAACTCTCCTATCTCCCCTCGTTCTCACAGCCTATTTACTTTGGTAGAACTTTGTATACTTGATTGCCAGTCTAGTTAGCATCTCTCCAAAGAATGATTTCTAGAAGGAAGAAGGAAGAAGGAAGAGGGAAGAGGGAAGAGGGAAGAAGGAAGA
>NZ_JAQMUA010000228.1:0-9147 GCF_028330895.1 Kamptonema animale CS-326
CTCCCCTGCTCCCCATCTCCCCCGCTCCCCTGCTCTTCTACCTGGGTGCTATTACTAGCAAAGGATTCTAGAAAGTTGCCCAAAAAGGAATCTGTTTGGACCGCTAGGAAACATCCAGCCGCAGCCCAAACTAAGGCGATCGCGGCTCGGCGATCGCGCCACCCGTGATGAGAAGTAGCCACAGTGGTAGATAAAGCATCGTTTGGAACAAACAGGCCAGAGCTAACTAGCGATCGCTGTAGCCCCAATAGTCCCTTACCCAGTTTGCGGGGGCGAGGCCGAATTCCCACGTCGGCGATTACAGCTTCCCCTGGAAAATCGGGCGTTAAAATCAAATCCCCATCTAAGGCGGTGAAAGCCATATCTGCTGCGGAGGGGGCAAACTCTGGCGCAATATCTTTCTCGAAAGAAGATTTGGCGATTTTTGACAGGGGCTTTGCGGGAGCCACAGGCGATGCTGGGGAAACGGCTGTACCCACCTCAACCCCATAGCGCCACAGAGGGAGTTTTTGACCTGCGCGACGGCCGTAGACCCGCACCCCGACAATGCCGGGAATTTTTAGCTGGCGCAGGAATTGGGCAATGGGCGGCCCTACCTTAGATTGAGAGGGACAGGTAGGAGATTCGCTCATGATGTGGAGCAAGTCACCTTTGGCTAAAATCAGGACGCGAATGCCCCCAGTTTGCAGTTTGCGGTCGAGATTGGGATTGAGTAGGCGGTTGATTAAAAATGTTAGAGCAGACCGATCTCCTTGAGCCGCAAGTGTTACAGCACTTACAGCTAAATCCGGGTGGTGAGCTGCTGGCAAATCCAGCCAGTCTATCCAAACCGGAGTTTCGTCTTCCTGACTGTGGGGCGCTTCTACGCCATAGACAGTGGCCGCGCGAATACCTTGGGGTGCGATCGCAGCTAAAATCGGCGCAAGCGCATCCCTAACTATCTGTTTATCAGGAGTAGAGGAATTGGCAACTGAGAAAATTCCCCGTCTCCCCGTCTCCCCCGCTCCTCTGCTCCCCTGCTCCTCTGCTCCCTCGCTCCCCTGCTTCCCGAAAGTCTTGTTACAGAATAAATGCAGAGTAAATTCTTTAAGTGTGGCTCGAACTTCGATCCCAAAAGCGGCTAATTCCTGATTTAATAGCCGTGCGATCGCAGCTACATCCCCCCAGCGGGCCCATTCCTTCAGCATTTGACTCGGAGGCGTGAGATCTACCCGCAACATCCAGTCTGGCTTCGCTTCACCCCTAACTTGGCTGCAAATTACCGCATCCCGAAAATCTTCTAGTTTCAGATCTCGCAACCGCTGAGCAATCGGTTCTGCTAGCAAGGAAGGGTCTGGGCTGTATGCTGACTCGCACAACACGCATAACCTGCGAACCAGTGGCAAAGTAGAACTGACAGTAGTATCCTCCCCCACTTCCTCGCTCTTCTGTTCCCTGGCTCCCTCCCTCCCCTGTTCTCGAATGCTAACTTTAACCGATACTCCCAAGGCTCCCAAGATTTCACTCAGGTAGCTGGCAATAGCATCAGGATAGCCTCGGCGAGCGAGACGTTCGCAGGAAATAGTCAATGTTCCCTCATCTTGAGTGCCATTGTTCTCCTGTGAAGGAACTTCTAGAATGGCCGTACTCTGCTGCGTTACTTGTCCTGCGGTCATGGAATAAGATGAGGAATGAAGGGGAACGGATGCTGCACTTAATTTAGAAGTAGAGGTAGTATCAATAGTTAGGGGTGAAATCGCGAAAACTTCAGTTTCTTGATTCTCAGGGGCAATTGAACCATTCTGGGTAATGATTCTGCCTTCGCCTGCTGCTGCGATCGGGTTGGCAGCAGTGTGCGTCGGGGAACTTTCCCTTTCAGGCTTCCTTTTCCCTAAATTTCTGATTTCCTTGGAAGCGATGGGCGGTTCTGGGGGAGGAGTTACTAAAGGTTGTGCTTCGGGACGTTTGAGCGGTTGTTGATTTCGGTTAGAACTGTTGCACTCCAGCCTCACTGTCCAGTTATTTTGTCTAGCACCCAGTCTCCTACCGCACAAAAATACTTGGTAAATCTGAGGTAGATTGCGAGGCAGCAGTTTTTCCAAGTCAGTCACGCTCAGGGCTTCGGAATATTTGGCGACTACAAGACGCTGGGGCGGACACTCTGCGGCTTCACAGAGAATGTGCAGGTGATTGCCCCGCAACCGCACCTGTACTTGCACTTCGGGAAGCCCCAAAGCTGCCCCGGCCCACTGCGTTAAGGCGGATCGATTATCTGTCAAGATGCTCCCTTTCGCATTCAACATGGGGGCTTTGATTTCGTCAAGTGTAATTTTGTTTCCTAGAGATAGCACACCACGAGGGTATTTTGGCACACTTAGTTATAAGCGCATTAATCGCTACCATATAGAGCATCGGGATTAGAGTGAAAATTAATAAAACAGGAGGTCTATGTTTATGCAGTCGTTTCGGCAGAATTTACCAGAAACTAAGCCATCCCAGAGCCCGAATTTACAAATTCCCTCAGATATTATATTGAGCTTTGCGACTGTACCCTTACTCTTTGGGTTATTGGCTAGCAAAGCTGCGGCTGAGCTGATGGTGACAATTGGCTCATCCAGCGAGGAACTGTTTCGCGGCGATCGCCTCCCCGTTCTCAACTTCCCACACCAAGATTCTTAGAGACTGTCAACTGTTAACAGCTAACAGTTGACAGTTAACCGTTAACTGTACAATTGATTGGATATCCGCAGCTATTGAGGAACAGACCCCATGAGTTCAGTCCTCCACTCGTCAGATCAGGCCATCACTACAAAAGTCGTCTCGCCTCCTGTCCCGTTTGCTACCTCAGACCTGTTTCTGCGTAATCGCCTGAAAATCGTAGAGGACTTGTGGGAGTCAGTGCTGCGACAAGAGTGCGGTCAAGAACTGGTTGATTTAATTCAGCAGATGCGTTCGATTAATGGCCCAGATCGTCAGGCTCCTCATTTTCTGGAGTCGAATGTCTTGCAGCTTATCGAAAAGCTTGACCTGAATGCCGCAATTCGTGCGGCTCGCGCTTTTGCTCTCTATTTCCAGCTCATCAATATTGTTGAGCAGCACTACGAACAGCGAGACCAGCAATTAGCTTATGTCAGCGGTAATGGTGCTAGCGGATTGGCTTTTTCGAGGTCGCAGGGCCAAACCAGCCACCCATATATAGACGAAAATTTTCAAAGCTTTACAGCTCAGGTGCAGGAAGGTAATAATAACTTGCCGAGGGACTTAGGGACTTTCCATCACTTATTCCCGATGTTGCGACGCTTGAATGTGCCTTCTCAACAGATTCAGCGCTTGATTGATAATTTGGACATCCGGCTGGTGTTTACGGCTCACCCGACGGAAATTGTTCGCCACACGATTCGCACTAAGCAGCGGCGGATTGCGAAGATTCTGCAACAGTTGGATCAAGTTGAGGAAAATTTTGATGTTCTGGGTACTGGTAGTCAGGAAAGCCCTTATTTAGTATCTTCCTGGGAAGCGCAAGCGCTGCAAGTGCAACTGATGGAAGAAATTCGCCTGTGGTGGCGCACTGATGAGCTACATCAGTTTAAGCCGAGCGTGCTTGATGAGGTTGAGTATACTCTGCACTACTTTGAGGAAGTGCTCTTTGATGCGATTCCCCAACTGTATCAGCGCTTTAAGCAAGCTTTGCACGCTTCTTTTCCTTATCTGAATCCGCCGAAGTACAATTTTTGTAAGTTCGGCTCTTGGGTGGGGTCAGATCGGGATGGCAATCCTTCTGTGACTCCGAAAATTACTTGGCAAACTTCTTGTTATCAGCGACATTTGGTGCTGGAGAAGTATATCAGTGCGGTGAAAAAGCTGAGCGAACTGTTGAGTTTGTCGCTGCACTGGAGCGATGTGTTACCGGAGTTGTTGGAGTCTCTCGATCGCGATAAGTTGGAGATACAAGAGGTTTACGATGAGTGGGCGATTCGCTACCGTCAGGAACCTTATCGCTTGAAGTTGGCTTATGTACTCAAGCGGTTGGAAAATACGCGCGATCGCAATTGGCGGCTCTACAAGGGTGATGAGTTACAAAGGGAACGGGAAGCTCTTTCCCAGAATCCGGGATTGGTGGGGCTTTACCCTTCGGGTGTGGAGTTTTTGGCGGAATTGCGGCTAATTGAGCGCAATTTGGTGGAAACAGGTCTAAGTTGTCGGGACTTGGAAAATCTGATCTGCCAGGTAGAAATTTATGGGTTTAATTTGGCCCATTTGGATATCCGTCAAGAGTCGTCGGTTCATTCTGATGCTCTGTCGGAAGTTGCTGAATATCTGCAAATTCTGCCTAAGTCTTACAATGAATTGTCAGAATCGGAGCGATCGATCTGGTTAGCTACAGAATTGCAAACCCGTCGGCCGTTAATCCCGGCAGAATTGCCTTTTTCTGCAAAAACTTGCGAGACGATTGAGACTTTCCGCATCTTGCGACAAATGCAGCAAGAGTTTGGCCCGGAAATTTGCCAAACTTATGTGATTAGCATGAGCCATGATGTTAGCGACTTGCTAGAGGTTTTGCTCTTAGCTAAAGAGGCGGGACTTTTCGATCCAGCTACGGGTATTGGCAGCATTAATGTAGTTCCTCTGTTTGAAACAGTGGAAGACTTGACAAAAGCGCCACAAGTAATGCAAAACATCTTCGAGTTGCCTCTCTACCGGGCGATGCTTGCTGGTGGTTATGCCATCCAAAAGGATGATACTTTGCCTTCCTCTTGTCTACAAGAGGTGATGCTGGGCTATTCGGATAGTAATAAGGATTCGGGATTTCTTAGTAGTAATTGGGAAATTCATAAAGCTCAAAAGGCTTTGCAGCGAATTGCTGAGCAGTACAATGTGAATTTACGCATTTTTCACGGGCGCGGCGGTTCGGTGGGACGTGGCGGTGGCCCTGCTTATAAGGCGATTTTAGCTCAACCTGGGAAGAGTATTAGTGGCAGAATTAAGATTACCGAACAGGGTGAGGTTTTGGCTTCTAAATACTCGTTGCCTGACTTAGCGCTTTATAATCTGGAAACTGTGACGGCGGCTGTGGTGCAAGCTAGTTTGCTGCACACTGGTTTTGATGGGATTGACCCTTGGAATGAGATTATGGAGGAGTTGTCGGTTAGGTCGCGATCGCACTACCGTCATTTAATCTATGAAGAGCCAGATTTAGTTGATTTCTTCCATCAAGTTACTCCGATTCAAGAAATTAGCCAGTTGCAAATTAGTTCAAGGCCCGCACGCCGTAGCGGAGGCAAGAAAGATATTAGCACTCTGCGCGCAATTCCTTGGGTGTTTAGCTGGACTCAAAGCCGCTTTTTGTTGCCTTCTTGGTACGGAGTAGGTACTGCTTTGCAGGAGTTTTTGCTGGAGAAACCGGAAGAACATTTGAAGCTTCTGCAATATTTCTATCTGAAATGGCCGTTTTTTAAGATGGTGATTTCTAAGGTGGAAATGACTTTATCTAAGGTGGATTTGCAAATTGCTCACCACTATGTTCGGGAGTTATCAGCACCCGCAGATAGGCAACGATTTGAGGCTCTATTTGAGCAAATTTCGACTGAATATCACTTGATTCGCGATCTAGTTTTGACTATTACTGGTCATGAGCGTTTGCTAGATGGAGACCCCGATTTGCAGCGTTCTGTCTTGTTACGGAATGCTACGATTGTGCCTTTAGGTTTGTTGCAAGTGGCTTTATTGAAGCGGTTACGGCAGCATGGTGTGGCAGGGGTTCCTGGGGTGATTCACTCGCGTTATAGCAAGGGTGAATTGTTGCGAGGAGCTTTGTTAACTATTAATGGTATTGCTGCTGGAATGCGGAATACGGGCTAGGAGGAAGTGAGAATTAAAAATTAAAAATTAAAAATTAAAAATTTAATTCCATCATTTTTAATTTTGCATTTTTAATTTTTAATTATTTAGGCGATCGCTCTTTTTTTAGGGAGGGCGATCGCTTTTTAGTTAACAGTTAACAGTTAACCGTTAACTGTTAACTGTTAACTGTTTATATTAATTAGTACAGGGATATTTGCCATCATTGTGCTTGCATTCTGGCACAACATTAGTGTTTACGATCATTTTTTCTGTTTGATTTTTATGTCCATTGGTATGATTAAATTCTGCTAGCGAAAGTCCTAAATTTGAGTCAAATCCTAAGATTAATAGTCCCAAAAAGGCTACAAAAGTAGATGTATTTTTCATGTTCGTTTCTACCTCTGATTAATTTTTGAATGCACGAGGTCGAAGCGAGTTGGCCAACTTTGCTTCTGAAAATTGAAAGTTAAGGATTGTGAAATTTCTCGCTTGTTTAGACTTGCTTGAGGTCTAAGCTTGCGAGGTATTCATATATTTATCGGGGTAAATTTGAAAAATTATGCTTTAGTTGAGGGTGTAGTAAAATATCCTGGCGATTGAAATCGCGGCTATACAAACAAAGTTCGCCTACGCGGACTAATGAGGTTGGTAGACTTTTGCTTTCTTGTCTAATGCTGAAGTTGACTCTAATCCCAACGCAAACTCAATCATCCAGTGTTGGTTGTATGATAATAATGGGGTAGATACACATTGTTCACCTGCGATCGTATTCTCGATGAAGCTTAGTTCTACAGATATAGAGAAAGGCTTTTTGCGATAATTGACTCGATTTATTGATTTAATCCCGCAACTGCGGTAGAATTATATGTTAGCCTGCTTGAGTTCTGGACTAGGGCAGCACTTTAAGGTTAGTTACGGGTAGCAGAACTTAATTTGAACAATTAGATTAGAGGTAGTTATGTCAAATTTAACTGCTTTTGCAAGCGAAACTATGTCACACAGTCACCCATGTCTTTTCTGTAAAGATAAAAATCTTAAACGTACAAATGAGCACGTTATTCAACGTGCTTTTGGATCTAACTGGACGTTGCCAAGAGATGTGTGCAGTGAGTGCAATACAGTTCGTTTCTCACCTCTTGATGGAGCACTATTAAATTTTATTCGTACTATTGTTTACTGCGATCACCCCGATCTTTCAATACGGAGAACACTTTTGCAGCAAGGGCATGATGTTCAGTTTGATGAGGCATCGGGTTTATGGGTTAATGTACACCTAGATCAGAATGGTCAAGTTATAATTTCTCCACAATTAATCTTTGTAGATAGAAATAGAATTACTTTTCGTTCTCGCAGTTCTAGTTCTCAATTTATGCTTAAGCAGATTATGAAAGAACTATCTTCTCCTAATAATCTTTCCTTAAACAAGTTAGTAATTCCGCAAAATAATCAATCACTCCCGCCAGTCCAACCAGCAATAATAAGAAGTTCTGAAAACCACTATCTTATACGAGCAAGCAATAGTGAGGATATCGACTTTCTAAATCAGAAATTATTAGAGAGAGATTTCATTTCTTGGCATCAAGAGCAAGCTGAACTAGAAAATACTCAGCAACAAGGTTGGGTACATAAACGCTTCACAATAAATCCCAATGATATTAATCGTGCGCTGGCTAAGTCAGCAGTAAATGCTGTATGTGCTTTTCTTGGACCTGAACGTGCTCGTCATCCCTTGCTTGATCCTATCAAATCTTTTATCTTGGGTCATACTTCAGATGATGCAAACCAATTTGTTAAACACTTATGGGAACCTGATAGAAGTAGCCAGGAAAACAACTCATTTCAGCATTTCAATAAACCAGGACATCATACAGTTATACTTGCTTCAATGCAGGAGGTGCCATTAGTTATTTTCTGTTTTTATGCACTACCGTTTGCGTGTGTACGCTTGTCCGAAACTAACTTCCTTCAAGAATCAGAGATATTTGCTGCTCTCATCAATTATAAATCCAGATCCCATGAGGTTTTTAGTCTATTGGATAACCCAAGCCGTTTTTGTCAACGCTTCTACTCTGAGTAGCCAACGCAGGCTCACACTTCAGCTAACATAATTTCTACGACTTCATAATAGTTAAAGCGATCGCTTACCCACATCCAAAAGAGCGATCGCACATTAAACAGGGCGAGAATTACCCGCCCCAATTTCTACTTAAAAAGTGTAAACTCTTCCCGTTTCATCAATATAAACTGCCCGCCCTTGATTGACATCGGCCGCACTCGTGGGCACAATCCGAACTGTCACCACATTATTAATAACTCGATACTCATATCTCAGCGGTACAGTCCCCTGGGGAGCATTAATCGGAATATTAGCAATATCACCTTTACGGCTGCTAATTCCAATATAAACATCTTTCGTTTCTCCCGGAGCTATCAAACTCGGATAGCCTTCAACTTTGCCATATTCCAAAGTATAACCAGTCTGATTCAAAAGCTGGACTTTAATCTCGCGATTGGGGTTAACTTTCCCTTCCGGTTGCCAGAATCCTGGTTGATATCGGTTATCTGAGGCTGGTTGCGAAAATACTGCGGCTGGTATTCCTATGCTGAAGGTAGCTAATAAAGCTGCTGCTGTCAAAATTCTGTGTTTCATGGCGATCGCATTGGCAAAAGTGGTGGCATCCGGCCGCACGCTCCTGTTAAACTAGATCGAAGAGTATCGAGCCGGATTTTACTTCACTTATCAATTGCTGTACCATCAACCCGGAAAAGCAGCCAAAATTCTCAGGTTAGAAAGAATAGACACGCCCTTTTTCATCAATATAAACAGAGCGATCTAAAGGTGCTGCACCACTGGAAGTTCCGATCCGAACTGTCACCACATTTGTCTTAGGATCGACGTTATATTCATACCTCAAAGGAGTCGTCCCCTCCATCACATTAATGGGAATATTAGCAATGTCGCCAGTGCTGTTTCCCTTACGAATAATGATATTTGCTGTACCTCCCGGAGGTAAAGACGATAAACCTTTTTCCGAATCACCATATTCCAAATTTAATCCCGTCTCATTTGTCAAAATGAGCGTGATATCGCGAACGAGGTCAACTTGTGCTTCCGGTTGCCAAAACCCCGGCCTTGGCCCGCCGTCTGGCGAAGGTTGAGACAAAACTGCACTAGGTTGAATTAATGCGATCGCGCTGATAATACCCGCTGTCAAAATTCTCAATTTCATAGCTTTTTCCTGATAGCGTGTTTGTCACCTTAAGTAGTCGGACATAATTAAACGTAGGGTGGGCGCTCGCCGCAAAAAACCTGTAACTCATAGAAGA
>NZ_JAQMUA010000229.1:0-4073 GCF_028330895.1 Kamptonema animale CS-326
ATTATTTCAATTTACCTAATTTAGGTAAGTTTGACGGGCTGTCGTGACTTTAAAACCGCATAAGTTAAATGAAAAAAAAATTGGCTCTCAGTTTTCACAACTGATAAAAAATTTTAAGTCACATCTGCGGAATGTGGGTTGTAACCTAACCCTCCAATCCCCTTTTATTTTAGGGAAAGGGGAAGAATAAGTTGATGAATTAATATAGCAATCCTAAATGAATCGTAAATTTTTTACCCCACCCCAACCCTCCCCTTGCTAAGGGGAGGGAGTAAGAAATTCACAAATGATTTAGGATTGCTATATACAGGTTTTAAATGTCTAAAAGCTTAGGAAAGGGTAATTTTTTCTTCTTTCTTCTTTCTATAAACCAGGCTTAAATGCGATCCATTGTGTAATCGGTGCAGAAGGTTTCCAACTTAAAAAAGAGCCGATCGCGACTGTGCGATCGATACTAATCCGAATCAGCTCACCTCCATACTGGCTATGCCATTGTAGCACTTTGAGTTCGCTCTCAATGGTGACAGCATTTACTACTAGGCGGCCGTGCGATCGCAGTGCATTCCAGCAGGTTTCAAATAGAGTATCAGTAGTAGCACCACCGCCAATGAAGATGGCATCAGGTTGAGGCAAGTCTTTTAAAGCCTCTGGCGCTTCTCCTGCAACGATTTTGAGATTGGGAACGCCAAGGGCGGCGGCATTATCGGCAATGTATTGTAATCTGGTTGGGTGACGTTCGATCGCGATCGCGCGGCAGTGGCGATGACTCCGCATCCACTCAATCGCGATCGAACCGCAGCCAGCACCCACATCCCAGAGCAATTCTCCCGGAATTGGAGCTAAAGTTGAGAGAGTAATGGCTCGAACTTCGCGTTTAGTAAGTTGTCCGTCGTGGTGAAAGGCGCTATCCGGTAAGCCTGAAATGCGGGGTAAAAGGAAGGTTCCGGGAGTGGCGAGCGCTGCGATGCCTTCGGCGCGGCGGATCGCGATCGCGATCGTATTCAAATCGGCTAAATCCGTTGCCTCCCACGTCGCTGCAATGCCCTCAATTACTCGTTCTAACTCCCCCCCCATCCGCTCTAATACAGCGATCTGGCTGTCACCAAAGCCTCGCTCTGTTAGGATTGCCGCCACCTTAGCGGGGGTATGTTTGTCCGCACTCAGAACTAGCAAGCGTGCGCCGGGATAGAAAGCAGATGCGATCGCAGCGATCGGGCGGTTTGTTAAGCTAAAAGTTTCGATTTCGGCAAGGGGCCATCCCAGACGGGCACAAGCCAGACTGAAAGCCGATGCAGCCGGAATAATAGTTATTTGCGAGATGGGAATGCGGCGGGTGAGGGTTACGCCAATGCCGTGACACATCGGATCGCCGCTGGCTAAAATGCAGACAGGTTGTCCTTGGCGGCGGATAATTTCATCAATTGTCGCCTCAATAGGAGATGTCCAAACTAACTTTTCGCGATCGTCTTTTGGCAGCATTGCTAAGTGACGTGCGCCGCCGACAATAAATTTAGCGCTATCGATTAGAGATTGCGCGATCGCGGTTAATCCAGATAGTCCATCTTCACCAATACCCACTACTGAAAGCCATTTTTGCTGAGGACTGGGAATTAGAGATTGAGTGGAGACTTGGCTTGTCATTTCTGGATTATGGTATATGGACTAGGACTTACGCAGGGACTCCCAGAAACCGGGTTTTTGAGAGAATCTGTGGGTCAAAACGAAGTATTTTCGTAAAAAAACCCGGTTTCTTTGGTTGGGCGCGTAAGTCCTGTGGACTGTTTCTAGTTGTAGGCTTAGGTTGGATTTAGACCTACAAACTGATTTAACAAAAGGGCTGAAAGCCAAGATTATAGTTAAATACTGCTTGCAGAAGTGCATTGATAGACTTCAACTTAACGACTAAAAAAGCGTCAAGAATATTTTGAGCAGTAATGTGGAATCGGGAAAGCAAAAATTCCCGAAATCTCCGAATTGTTAACCGTTAATCCTAACTCTACCTGAAAATACTATAAATTAATCAAACAGAACTTACGCAAGTGTCATAAGATCGGGGTTGATTTTGTGGTACGTTATTGGGCTTCAGCGCTTTTGTGAGATTAAATCCCAACAACATACCTAACCTACCCCAAATGTCAAGTTTTTAAATGATTAGAGCCGGAGCGATCGCATACGTGATATTATTCTAGAACCTGAATATGGGAAAGTCCGGTGTAATTCCGGCGCTGTGCCGCAACTGTCAAAGCCAGAACGCCATTGAGGGGGTGCTTTTTGCACATTCACACTCGATTCCCTGCGTCGCATGGGGAGGATGTTCCTTGTTATCTTTACCTGATTTACCAACCTGTCCAGGTTTATTTTATGGCTCCGTTGCTCGAGATGGGATCTTGTCTCGGATGCGGATTCCGGGGGGAATTTTAAATACAGTACAATGTTGTGCGATCGCGGATCTGACTGAGGAATTAGGCGGCGGCTACGTGCAAGTCACGAATCGGGCTAATTTACAGATCCGGGAAATGCGATCGACAATTGGTACTGAAGTTTTTGCTAAATTACAACAGTTAGGGATAGCGCCATCCTATCTGGAAATAGACCCGCTTCGCAATATTATGGCAAGTCCCACAGCGGGAATTGACTCGCAACAATTACTCGATACTCGCCCTCTGGTTAAGGAGTTGGACGATTACTTGCAGCGACATCCTGAGTTATCGGCATTATCGCCTAAGTTTAGTATTTGCTTTGACGGCGGAGAGTCGGTTTCTGTGCGCGATCGCCTGAATGATATTATCTTAGTTGCAGAAAGGCGACCGCTATTAAAAGAAATTGTTTTTCGCCTGTTTCTGAACGAGACAAAGTATCCCGACACAGGTATTATTATACCCCAATCTCAGTGTATATCAGTCTTAGCAGCTTGCGCTCAAGTTTATCTGAATTATACCAAAGAGCGCGGCTTAATTAAGGACAGAAAACCACGCCTGCGCCACTTGCTAGCAGATTGGGGTCAAGATTTCTATCTCGAACAAATTGAAAAATATTTGTCTTTTCCTTTGCAAAGGATTTCACCTGAAAAGGCGATGAGTCCAGTTTTAATTAATGGCAATCAATCTGATTTTGAAGACAATCAATGTCCTGGTGATACCAAAATAAATCAAGATAATTTGGGAAAAGAGATCGATAGCTTCCCTACAAAAACTACAACGAAAAACTTGCCAATTTCTGCATTTTCAAGTTATAATCATCTTGGCATTCATCCTCAAGATCGACCAGGTTTATCCTATATTGGGATTGCTTTACCTCTAGGCAAACTGGAATCTAAACAATTGCGAAGCTTAGCAAATTTAGCACAAACTTATGGCAGCGGTACAATCCGGCTTACGCCTTGGCAAAATCTGCTAATTTCCGATATTCCCAACTCTCAACTTCCTGATATCAAGCAAGCCATTACTGCATTAGGATTACACTGGTCAGCAAATCGTCCAGATAGTGCATTAATTGCCTGTTCCGGCCAGACTGGTTGCGCTTCGGGTGCGACAGATACTCAAGGTGATGCCTTAAAATTAGCAAGGGATTTAGGAACAAAATTAAGGTTAGAGCGACCGATTAACATTCACTTCAGCGGTTGCAAAAAATCCTGTGCTCAACATAATCCTAGCGAGATTACTTTATTGGGAACTGAAATTACAAATGGGAGTCAGAAGATAGCATCGTATATTATGTATGTCGGTGCAAAAGATTCACCCTTTGGGCGGCAACTCTTCCCAGCCGTGAGTCCGGCCGATATATCATCTTTAATAGAAGGAATGCTGCGAGTTTATCAAAAGATGCGATCGCACAATGAGTCTTTCGGTGAATTTGCCGATCGCCATCCCATTTCTCAGTTACAACAGTGGTTAAATCCCACTCAAATTCAACATTCTGCATCCCATTCGGTAACTGAAGTATAGCAACCGCCAAGGCATTTAAAGCACTCTGAATTGCTGAAGCCTTAATTCTCTTCCCTTCTTCCCCTCTTCCCCTAGCCCCTAGCCCCTAGCCCCTAGCCCCTAACCCCTTCTTCCCCTAGCCCCTAGCCC
>NZ_JAQMUA010000230.1:0-17317 GCF_028330895.1 Kamptonema animale CS-326
AAGAGATCCCCCGCTCCACCGCTCCCCATCCCCCGGTGGATTGCCGGCGATGATGCCTCTGCTCTCAACCCAAATTCTTCCATCCATAAGTTCGCATAAGCGCTGGCTGATGGCGAGTCCTAGTCCTGTCCCGCCGTACTGTCTGGTAGTGGACGAATCAACTTGACTGAAGGGTTTAAACAAGCGATCCATCCTGTCAGCAGGAATGCCTATGCCTGTGTCTGCGATCGCGAAGAGTATTTCACAGGTTTGTTCTGCCTCTGCGGACGACCGATCGGCAACCAATTGCGAATCGCCCCTGTGTACTGACACTATCACTCCACCATGATGAGTAAATTTAACCGCATTACTAAGTAAATTGACTAAGATTTGTCGTAGCCTCGTAACATCTCCCACAACTATCTTAGGTATTTCTGGATCTATGAAATAACCTATTTCTAAGTGTTTTTCCGTAGCTTTGGAGGTGACAAGATCCATAGCGCTCTCGATACAGCCCTGTAAATCAAAGGGTTCTTTTTCTAAGTCAAGTTTGCCGGACTCAATTTTGGAAAAGTCGAGGATGTCGTTAATAATTGTGAGTAAAGCTTGACTGCTGCTGCGGACTGTTTCGGCACAGTCTTGCTGGTCGGGATTTAAGGGGGTTTCCAGCAATAAGTCGGTCATACCGATGACGGCATTCATGGGAGTGCGAATTTCGTGACTCATGGTGGCGAGAAATTCGCTTTTGGCGCGGTTGGCTAATTCTGCGGAGAGTCTGGCTTGTTCTAAGGCTTTATTTTGGGCGGCGAGTTTTTTACGGGCTTGCTTTTCTTGTTCTAGTAACTGAGCTTGAGCTAGGGCAATTCCGACTTGTGCGGCGACAGCTTCGAGCAATTCGATTTCGCCGATAGTCCATTGGCGTTGACGATCGCACTGGTGCAAGCCGATCGCACCGTTGGGCTCACCTTGGTAGGAGGTGCGGATTGCCAACATGGATTTTACTTGCAATTGCTGGTAGGGAATCAGCTTGTCTTGTAGCAAGGGGTCAACGGTGATATCAAAGGAGGCGATCGCTTGGTCTTGAGCGAGCACTTTCTGGGCGTGAAGGTTGCCTGTAACGGGAATTTCTATATCCAGTAAAGATTGATATCCCGGCTCTAGATATTCGGCCACGCGGTGTAGATGAGGATGGGGTGCGATCGCGTAAATGCTAATAATACAGCGGTTAACGCCAAAGGCATGACCAATCTGGGTGGCTGCTGTCTGAAAAATTTGTTTGGCATCTAGGCTTTGACGAATTTCTCTGGTAATTTTCCCCAGTAGCAAGCTGCGCTGAAATTGTTGGTGTAGCGCTTCTTGGGCGGCAAATCCGATCTTGGCACTGGCTAAGACGTTGGCGGCAGCTTGCAGAAAGTGAACGTCATCTGGGGTGAAGGTGCGTCTTTTGGTGGAATGGGTGACTAAAATGCCGAAGGGTCGATCAACGCCTGGGATTTGGACGCTGGTGCAGGCCCGTAGGGTGGTGTTTTCTAATAGCTGTACGCTGTCAGTAAAAGGAATTTCTAGGGAGAGGTCTTCAACAATTACTGGTTCGCCAGAGCTTAAAGTAAAGGCAAATTGGGAATTGTCGTTAGATGAGGCGATCGCCACACCGATTAGATTCTGGGGCCAGCCAAACCCTGCCTGCAACAGCAAAGTCTGGGTTTGTGGCTGATATTCCCAGATTTGACAATACTCTACTTGCAGGGTAATGGCGGTGAGGGTGACAGTTTCATTCATGAGGTGGGGAATGGGAATCCCAGCTAGGGCTCGCTGACCGAGTTGAGCGATGGCGGCTGAGGCGCGGGCTTGGATGCCGAGTTTCTGTTCTGCACGTTTGCGATCGCTGATATCTCGCAAAATCAGGGTAAATACTGACTCGTTTTTTAATTCCAGTTGGGAAATGGAGGCTTCAGCCGGGAATTCGCAGCCATCTTTGCGTCTGGCTGTAATCTCAGTCCGGTTTCCTGTGGTGTTTTGGGCAGCCTTAAGGGGTAGTAAAGTCTGCTTTGTGCTATTTTTTAAGCTCTGTTCGGGAAATAGCAGGTTTAGAGATTGTCCTAAGACTTCGCTGGCCGTATAGCCAAAAATTTGTTCTGCACCTCGGTTAAAGAGTTGAATTTGTTGGTTTTCGCCTACGGAGATAATGGCATCTTGGGCAAGGTCGAGAATTCCCACTAGGCGGATTTGGGAAGTTAATAGGGCTTCTTCTACTGAGGCGTTGCTGGCGATTTGAGCTTCTAATTTTTCAATGATGGAGGCGGCTGACTCGCTGTTGATGCTGAGGTTGGGTGCTGAATTTGTGGGGGTAGGAGCGAGAGGTGGGTTTATGGGGATATTCTGTGAATGGGATAATCGCTCGTTGATGAACTCGCCCCTAGAACTTTTTTCTAGACTGTTTTCCTGAGTGGGCTCCGATCTTTGACGATCGCTGGTATTCTGTCTTTCTGGGTTAAAGGCGAAGCCAGCCGCAGGCATCGCGCTTGCCACTGGCGGGTTGAGACTTTCTTGCTGGAGGCGACTGGTTGTGGCGATCGCATAAGCTGCGGCCAGGGAAAGTACCAAGGTAAAAGCAGCACCGATCGTTGGTAGCCAATTGGTGGAATCATAAAGTCGGGAGATTGCCAACAGGTGGCTTGTACAGCCAGCACTACTGAAGGCTGCTAACATCAAGACAATCCAGTTGTAGGGAAGATTTCGCCGCTTCCAGGCAAAATAAACTAGGGTAGCCGCGATCGCACCCTCACCCAAGACAAGTAGGGAATAGGGGGTAATAGTCAGCGAAAAAAATGATGGCTCTGTGCGAGGAGGCGGAGGAGGACTAGAATTGAAGAAGGAAAAAATAGTTATCAAAAATTCCATTAAAATAATTCCTCCTGGTAGACAGGCAAAAATCTTTCTATTATTTATTCTGAAGTCTCGACTCCTCAGCCTCTAGGCGCGAGGAGAATCTCAATAACCTGATTTTAATGTCGAAATCCCCTATTCAGCGCACAAAAGCCATTCACCGAGTCTGTATCACCTTGGGAACCCGCCCAGAGGCGATTAAACTCGCCCCAGCGATCCAACTGTTCAAAAATTCGCCGTCCTTTGAGACTCAGGTAATTTTAACTGGTCAGCACCGCGAAATGGTTGAGCAAGTGATGCAGCTATTCGACTTTAAGGGCGATCGCGATTTAGCGATCATGCAGCATCAGCAAACTTTGACAGACATTACTTGTCGAAGTTTACAAGGCCTAGAAGCATTATTTAAAGAGTTGCAGCCAGAAATAGTATTGGTACAAGGTGATACAACAACTGCTTTTGCTGCTGCCCTAGCTGCATTTTACCAAAAAATTCCTGTAGGTCACGTAGAGGCAGGATTGCGTACTGATGATTTATTCAATCCTTACCCAGAGGAAGCCAATCGCCGCCTAATTTCACAGCTAACTCAGCTACACTTTGCTCCTACGGTGTTAGCTGTAGAAAATCTCAAAAGATCGGGAGTTGTTGGTGCAATTCACCATACAGGAAATACTGTAATAGATGCTTTGCTTTCCGTCGCAAAACGACAGCCTGAGTGCAATATTCCTAATTTAGATTGGAGTCAGTATCGGACAATTTTAGCCACTGTTCACCGTCGAGAAAATTGGGGCGAACCACTGGCAGGAATTGCCCAAGCCTTTATCGAAATTTTAGATAAGTTTCCCGATACAGCATTACTTTTGCCTTTGCATCGCAATCCAGTTGTCCGCGAACCTTTACAAGCTTTTTTAGGCGATCATCCGAGAGTTTTCTTAACGGAACCTTTGGATTATGCAGAACTGGTAGGAGCGATTCAGCGCTGTTATTTAATCCTCACTGATTCTGGTGGATTGCAGGAGGAAGCTCCTAGTTTAGGTAAGCCTGTTTTGGTATTGCGGGAAACTACGGAAAGACCAGAAGCAATTGAGGCTGGAACTGCTAAACTTGTGGGCACTAATTCTAATACAATTGTGGCAACAGCAGCAAAGTTACTGAGCGATCTGGAGACATACAATGCTATGGCTATGGCAATTAATCCCTTTGGGGATGGGATGGCAGCGCAACGGATTTTGAAAATTGTTGAAGAGTATTTTTTGAATTGTTAGTTGTTAGTTATTAGTTGTTAGTTGTTGTAAGTAAGTCAACTTAATAAAATTAAATATCTGATAAATTATCCGTAACGCCGCCATCCTGGCGGTGACTTTACCGCGCCTGGAAAGCGGCGTTACTGATAGTTTTGCGTAAATCCTGATATATAATTATTGAAATTGATTTTAGGAGAATCTTATTATGGGATGGGATTTAAATATTGAGATCCAAGATCCAGAAATATATATTAAGCAAGTACCAACTATTACTAAACATATACCCCATTCAAAAGATTACAAAATTCAATGGCGACTTGCGAAATTAAAGAACTTCGAGATTCTTAATGTTGTTTGGCAAGCTGGTAGTACATATACCGCAGGATATACCTTTCCAGGCAAAATTGTATTCACATTTACGGATGGCGATCATATCTTAAAAGTTGGCTCTAAAGAACTCCTAGTTAATCAGAAACATCTGGTAATGAATCAGCCTGGAATCGAGGTAATCCGTCTGCGGCACTCATCCCAATATAGTGCGATATCAATTTATATAGATGAAGCTAGATTTTTAACTGAATTAAGCAAATACCTTGACAATTCCCCCGATCGTCCCAAAGTTATGCAAATTATCGATAGTACAACTCTTTATGGTCATTCATTGTATCAAATGGTAATGACACTCTGGAATTTAATTGAAACTAACGGACATCCAATAGTAATTGAAAATCTAGAAATCGCTATTTTCTCAACTTTAGTACAAGGTACATCTTACGGTAATTTAGATAACCCAAATATCAAAGTATCCGAGACAGGAATCGCTCGCGTGCGGGAGGCTGCTGAATACATTCGCGCAAATATGAAAAAAGACCTTACAATTGCACAGATTTGCGCTGCAATGAATTGTAGCAGTCGCTCTCTGCAAATTGCTTTTGCTCGTCATTACGGTGTTTCTCCCAGTCAATTCCTACGAAATATCCGACTTGAAGCAGCTCGTCTTGAGTTAATGGACAGTAACAAAACCATCACAGAAATTGCTTTTGAATATGGTTTTTATAATCCGGGTCGCTTTACAAGATACTTCCAGCAGCATTTTGGAAAAAAGCCTTCAGACATTTTGCGAAACTAATCTTTCGCAATTTGACTAGCGGAACTAGAAACCAGTAAGTTATAAATTTTATGTTGAAATAAAATAACACCCAGGTTAACGCGATATGGACTTATCAGCAATTGACTTAGGAATGCCTTCTGATATCGCTCAAGCGACTGAAGGCAATGATATATTCTTCTTCAATCAACTACCTGCTAACCAGATTAGTTTACTTTCTAATTCTCCAGGAAGGGACATTATTATGCTGTTGGGAGGTGACGACTGGGTAACTAATAACGAAGAGAGTCGCACTTATTACGGCATGGCAGGAAATGATACGATTATCGGGTTAGGAGGCGATGATATCTTATTGGGTAATGCTGGCAATGATTTACTCTGCGGAAATCAAGCATCTGACACGCTTTCGGGTGGTCAAAACAATGATACGCTCATCGGTGGTAAAGCTAGCGATATCCTTAATGGCGATATCGGTAATGATATATTATTAGGAGAATTAGGAGATGATATTCTTACAGGGGGAGCTGGAAACGATACCTTAACTGGAGGAGATGGTGGTGATATTTTTGCCATAGCTAAGTCTGAAGGGATCGATCTAATTACGGACTTTCAAAACGGTGTTGACTTTATCCAACTTAATTCCTCTCTCACTTTTAACAATCTCGCCATTACAACAACGAATTCAGGTCAAGTATTAGTTACCGATCGGATTGCCAATCAATCGCTATTTGTAATTAGTGGTATTGCAGCTAGCGACTTAACCGCCGCAGATTTTCTTACAGGCACTTCTGAAGGCACTCCCGATCCTTTCGGAGAACGCTCTTTTACTAAGTATGAAGCGTTCCTTAGTCCTCAACAAGAGCCAGGAGAACCGATTGTATCGGATGCTAAAGGATATGGTAGTCTTAGTTTCCCTCAAAATCTGAGTTCTCTTCAGGTTGACGTTCAAATGTCTGGTGTCAGTCCTTCAGAAATTGTTGGATTTCATATCCACTGTGGCCCTCCTGGTGTACTTGGGCCTATCGTTGTTGATTTGGGCCAATTCGGAGTTTTCGATCGGACGGTTGTAGATAATAAATTTTCTGCCTTGGTTACGAATGAAAATATTACTTTAGTAGATTCTCCACCTGAGTTACCTGACGGTGTACCTCGCATTCCTGATGAAGGTTTGGTTAGTCAATCAAGCCAATTTACGGGACAAATTTCTGAAAATAGTACTCGTCAAGCTGCTCATTTAGGTGTCCCTCACACTCATGATGAAGGTTTACCTGAATCGGTTAAACCTACTGCACAAATTCCTGGAAATACTCCGAGTTTACCTACTAATTTATCTGAAGGTGTGCCAGGTTTGCCTCAATCAGTTCAACCTACTGCACAAATTCCTGGAAATACTCCGAGTGTACCTACTAATTTATCTGAAGGTGTGCCAAGTTTGCCTGAATCAGTTCAACCTACTGCACAAATTCCTGGCAACACTCCGAGTTTACCTACTAATTTATCTGAAGGTGTGCCAGGTTTGCCTCAATCGGTGGAGGATTTAGCACAACCTCCTGATAATGTTCCTCGTCTACCCGAAGGTTGTCCAGTTGAAGTTGGCCTTCCCGGTCAAGTCAATACTGTTGCTGGTATAGAATCACTAGCAAGACGCGGCGTACTTTACTTTAACGTCCATACAGAGGAGCACTCATTCTATGGGGAAATGCGAGGTCAAGTTTATCCAGCACAGGCGTAAAATATAGGAAGGACTTACGCAAAACTATCTGTAACGCCGCCATCTTTGGTTTTTTTACCGCCAAGATGGTAGCGTTACGAAGTTTTACCTAAGTCTCGATCTATTTGCTATTCTTAATTAGATTTTTCGGGATCGGAGAATGTGTTCTTAAAATTACGACTCCCTCGATACCCAGATGCGTCAGCAAGTTCATTTAAAAATTGCATACCTCGATAAAATTTACCGTTAATCTCCCAAGTTGGATATCCTGTAATATTAGCAGCTCTGCATAGATTTGGCTTAGCATTTTTCCCCTTGGGATCGCACTCAATATATTCAATCATAGCAAATGCTTCTTTGCCAAAAAGTTCCTCCTGTGCGTGGCAGTAAGGACACCAATAAGCACCATACATTTTGACTTTTAGGCTTTGCAAGTGAGCGGCTAATGCCATTTCATCGGGCCCAGAATTAGTAGTAATAGGGGGGGCTTCTTGTTCACCAGATGGTGTTATATCACGGGAAATTTCCTTCGCAATCGCGCTAGGAAATACTTCGGCACCGAATTTGTCAGGTGCAGTGGTGAAAGCTGCCAAACTACCGATCGCAATAGCACTCAAACATAAAGGCAATTTGTTGAATTTCATCTTTCAGTTAATAAGATTTGACGAGTTTGCTCGATAGCATCTATAACAGTATTTACCACAAAAACATTCACTGGTGACAAATTACGAAAAAAAACTTTACTTGATTCGTCACTGTTTAACAATATAACTTTTTTATTGGCTTTGATCGCTAGGGCAATTTCGGAAGCAGTGCCCGCACCCATACCACAGGCAATAATTACATCAGAAGAGAGAACGTTGATATTATTGCGAGCGCTGCCCATATCAGTCACAATGGCAATGTCTACAGCTTCAGAGGTATGATTAGTATTGTTATTGGGAAGGATGCCAACAGTTAGACCGTTTGCTGCTTTTGCTCCTTGATTTGCAGCATCCATAACGCCGCTATTCCAACCCCCTGTTAGCAGCACCCATCCTGCTTGAGCAATGAGTTGTCCTAGTTGATAGGCATTTTCTAAATCAGTTGATGTAGGGTTGTTACCAGGCCCCATAACTCCAATAATAATTTTTCTCATATATGAATAAAGTATCCTTAGAAGAAATTGAACAGATTCGGAACTCTTTGCTAGAAGATTCTCATCTTAACCTCAATTATATGGTTTTGACTGTTAGCGCTTGTCTAATTGCTAGTTTTGGCTTGCTAAGCAACAGTACGGCTGCGATCATTGGGGCGATGATTATTGCTCCTTTGATGATGCCACTCCGGGGGTTGGCCTTTGGAGCTTTACAGGGAAATGCTCTGTTATTTCGCCACAGTTTAATCTCGCTAATTGTGGCGACTGGTGTAGGAATTCTGCTGTCTTGTTTTTTGGGTATTATTGTTGATTTGCCGGAATTTGGTTCGGAAGTTCTAGCCCGCACTCAACCTAATTTAATTGATTTAGGTATTGCGGTGGTTGCTGGTGGGATGAGTGGTTTTGCAAAAACGCGGCCGAAGGTGGGAGATGCGATGGCGGGAACTGCGATCGCGGTTGCTCTTATGCCTCCTCTTTGCGTTATTGGTTTAAGTCTTTCTCAGGGATATTGGCAGTTTAGCTGGGGAGCTTTTTTACTGTATTTAACTAATCTTTTGGGGATTGTTTTAGCTTGTATGCTAGTCTTTATCTGGGCTGGATATGCAAAAAAAGGGAAAACTAAACGAGCACTTGCTTATGCTTTTGCTTTGACTGCTGTGTTGGTTATTCCTTTAGGAATTAGTTTTGTACAACTGATTAGACAAGCTCAGTTACAAGCAACTCTTAAAACTCTTTTAGTCAGCCGGACGGTGACAGTTGGTCAGCAGGTAGAGTTGATCAAAACTGAGGTAGACTGGACTGCTAATCCTCCTCTTGTCCGCTTGATTGTGCGTGCTAATAAACCTTTAAGTTCTAAGCAGGTAGATTTAGTAGAAGAATTTATTGAAAAGCAAATGAAAAGGCCTTTTAAATTAGTTTTTCAAGTGCGAGAAGTTCGGGAAGTAAGGTCAAAAGATTTTTCTGAGAAGCCAGAAAGTTTGCCTTAATAGGACTTACGCACCCAACCAAAGAAACCGGGTTTTTTACGAAAATACTTCGCCGGGACTCACAGATTCTCTCAAAAACCCGGTTTCTAGGCCCCGATGCGTAAGTCTTATTTATATAAAATTCCTAAAATTAAAAAATTGCTCCGCTAACCATCCCAGCAAGTAGAATGAAGCCAACCCAAACATTTTGACGAAAGATCGCGCCGTAAACTGGTTTCGGTAAATCTTTTTGGCGCAGTTGATTATACTGTAATATCCATAATATGGCGGCGATACAAATTCCCAGCCAGAAGCCAAGATGCAATTGCATATTTATGCCTGTTGCTGCTAACAAAACAACGGTCAAAAGAAAGAAGATACCAACGGCATTAGCGCTGTTATCTCCAAAGAATATGGCACTAGAATTAACTCCCAGACGCTGGTCATCTTCTCGATCGCTCATGGCGTAAACTGTATCAAATCCTAATGTCCAAAATACAGTTGCTCCCCATAAAAAGCCGGTGGGTATTTCTAAACGGGAAACTAACGCACTCCAGCTAATTAATACTGCAAAGCCCCAGGCAATAGATAATACTAATTGGGGGATGGGAAAGACTCTTTTTGCTAATGGATAACAGATAATGATCGGGACGGCTGCTGCACTCAGCCAAAAGCTGAGAGGATTAAGATAAAATGCAAGAACGGCGGCACAAATAAAGGAAATTAACGCGACTCCGATACCTGTTTGGACTGTGAGGGCGCGGGAGGCGAGGGGGCGCGATCGCGTCCTTTCTACTTCGGGATCGATATCGCGATCCCAGAGGTCGTTAACAACGCATCCAGCGGCGCTAGTGGCTAAAGTACCTAGCACAATTACGCCTACTAAGGGTGCAGGGGGAGTGCCGCGTCCGGCTAAAAAAACGGCCCAGAGGGCAGGAATCATTAAAATTAGCCGTCCTGCTGGTTTATCCCATCTCAGCAGCCGCATAATAGTAAGCAATTTGGGTTCGGATTTAGGCTCGGATGCAATCATTTTGAATTGTTAATTTTGATTTGATCTGATTTTTACACCAAGGTTGAGAAGGGGCAAGATACCAGTACCATAACTAAAAATTAAAAATTAAAAATTAAAAATTAAAAAATTAAAAGTGGCATAGCACAAGAGGATTTTTAATTTTACATTTTTAATGACCTAGAGATCGCTACAGCCATATTGTAATTGTACAAAATATTTACTTTTATTGAGGCTACGACCTAACAAAATTCGTGGGATAATAAATATATGTGTTATCTTCCATAAATTCCAATGGTTAGTTCAGTTCCTTTAGTGAGGATGCCTAATCCTTCTGCGGAGCAAAACCGCATTCTTGCCGCCCTGGATATGGGTACAAACTCTTTTCACATGGTGGTAGTTCGTATTGATGTAGCGCTGCCTGCCTTTACAATTATTGCTAGAGAGAAAGAAAGTGTCAGATTGGGGGATTGCGATCCCAAAACTGGCAACTTAAAACGAGAGGTAATGGAAAAAGGAATCGCAACTTTACGACGCTTCCAAGATATTGCTAAAACCTTTAATGCTGAACAAGTAATTGCTGTAGCTACGAGTGCGGTGCGAGAAGCTCCAAATGGTCGCGATTTTCTCAAGCGAATTGGCGATGAATTAGACCTAAATGTTAGTTTAATTTCCGGTCAAGAAGAAGCGCGGAGAATTTATCTAGGCGTGTTGTCGGCGATGGAATTCAACAATCAGCCCCATATTATTATTGATATTGGGGGAGGCTCTACGGAGTTAATTTTAGGTGATTCTCTAGAGCCTCGTTCTCTCAGCAGTACGAAAGTAGGTGCTGTTCGCTTAACCGGAGAATTGGTTAAAACTGACCCAATTAATCGAGATGAGTTTGCGTATTTGCAAGCTTATATTCGGGTAATGTTAGAACGACCGATTGATGATTTATTAGCTAATTTGGATGTTGATGAGTTGCCGCGTTTAGTTGGCACTTCTGGTACTATTGAAACTCTAGCAATTATTAACGCTCGTGAGAAATTGGGGATAGTTCCTAATCCCTTGGCTGGCTATCAGTTAAGCCTCAAAGATTTGCGGGATTTAGTTACTCGCTTTCGCAAGCTTTCTAACTCGGAAAGACTGGCGATTCCTGGGATGTCTGACAGGCGTTCCGATATTATTTTAGCAGGAGCGGTGATTTTACAGGAAGCGATGGCTTTACTGGGGGTGGAGTCGTTGACTGTTTGCGATCGCTCTCTCCGAGAGGGGGTAATTGTTGATTGGATGCTAGCGCATGGTTTGATTGACAATCGCTTGCGATTTCAAAGTTCAATCCGTCAGCGTAGCATTATGCAAATGGCCCAGAAATATGATGTTAATTCTGAATACAGCGAACGAGTTGCAGCTTATGCACTGAATTTGTTTGACCAAACTCAAGGGATTCTCCACAATTGGGGAACAGAAGAAAGAGAATTACTTTGGGCTGCTGCGATTTTACACAACTGCGGTTTGTATGTCAGCCATTCAGCACATCATAAGCATTCTTACTATTTAATTCGCAATGGTGAGTTATTAGGTTACACTGAAACTGAGATTGAAATTGTGGCAAACTTAGCCCGTTACCACCGCAAAAATAATCCGAAAAAGAAACATGAGAATTATCACTCCTTGCCTAAAAAATATCGAGAATTAGTTAATCAATTGCATCCTCTATTGCGGTTAGCAGTGGCATTAGATCGGCGGCAAATTGGTGCAATCGCCCAGGTAAATTGCGAATATCACCCAGAAGTTCGAGAGTTACATTTGCGGCTAGTACCAGCCGAATTAGATGATGATTGTGCTTTAGAACTCTGGAGTATAGATTATAAGAAACCTGCTTTTGAGGCTGAATATAATCTCAAATTAATAGCCACTTTGGAAGGTGTTTCGGTTATTTCCTAATCATTTACGCATTCATGTAACGCCGCCCTCTGGGCGGTAATTTACCGCCCAGAGAGCGGCGTTACAAATTAACTATGCGTAAGTCATGACATAATTTTTGTAATACCCATTCTACAATTAAAATCAATCAAAAAATGTCAAATCCATTTCTCAACCTCAATTACGAAACTGCCATAGAATCTTTAGGTAGTGATTATTTTGATGAAGTCACCGCCGCTGACTTTCCTCTGCATATCCTCCGCTTCCGCAATGACCAATTATTGCCGATATTAGGACTAGATCCCAAACAAGTAACTGACGAAGATTTTACCACAGCCTTTGGCAAATTTCACTGCGTCCGCCCCTTCCTCGCACTCTGTTATCATGGCTATCAATTCAACGAATATAACCCCTATTTAGGCGATGGTAGAGGCTTTCTCTACGGTCAAGTTCGTGGTATTGACGGCAAACTTTATGACTTCGGTACTAAAGGTTCTGGCCGCACTCCTTACTCCCGTACTGCTGATGGTAGACTCACTCTTAAAGGAGGAGTTAGAGAAGTTTTAGCCGCTGAAGCTTTGCATCGATTGGGTGTCCGTACTTCCAGATGTTTGAGCATGGTTGAAACTGGCGATTCACTGTGGCGAGGCGATGAACCTTCTCCCACTCGTTCATCAGTAATGGTACGTTTTAGTCAGTCTCATATCCGCTTTGGAACCTTTGAAAGATTGCATTTTTTGAGACGGAATGATTTAATTAAAAAGCTTCTAGATCACGTTATTCAATACTATTACCCTGAATTACATTTTCAGACAGGCAGAATGCCAGTCCCAGAATCAGAGCAATATGCACTATTTTACGCAGAATTAGTGAAGCGAGTAGCGGAATTAGTTGCTCAGTGGATGGCAGCAGGATTTTGTCATGGAGTTCTAAATACTGATAATATGTCGATTACGGGAGAAAGTTTTGACTATGGGCCCTATGCGTTTATCCCCACATATAAACCTCAGTTTACAGCCGCTTATTTTGACTATTCGGGACTTTACTCCTACGGCAATCAACCATTTATTTGCCATTTGAATTTAGAGAGGCTTCAACAACCTCTAGCTGCTGTAATTGACAAAAAAGAGATGGACGCTGCACTAGCAAAATTTGGTGAATACTATAATGCTAGTTATCAGCAATTAATGCTAAATAGATTGGGTTTCGATCGGTTGCCAGATTCCGAAGCCGAAGAATTGTTGCAACTGACTATTAAACTATTGAGCGAGACTCAGGTAGGCTATCACGATTTCTTTTTAGAATTGAGAAAACAGTTTTCTCAAGATTGGCGTGATGATAGCAGTCTAATTTTTAGCGAAGTTGAACCCGCAGAAATTATCGCACCTTGGCGGCAGCTTTACCATCATCTTTTGCAGACTTTATCGCCTGCGGATATGGAGGAAATACGCTTGCGGTTGCGGCGTTATAACCCCGAACAATCTTTACTCAGAATCATCATTGAGGAAGTTTGGGAATCTATTGCGACTGACGATAATTGGCAGCCATTTTATGAATTAGTTAATCGGATACAAGATCCTAATGGGTAATTGGTAATTGGTAATTGGTAATTGGTAGTTGGTAATTGCTGATTGGTAATTATTAAAACCAAAACCAAGTTAACAGTTAACCGTTAACAGTTAACCGTTAACAGTTAACCGTTAACTAATCACTGCCTAAAAGAGCAGCTAATAAAGCTTTTTGAGCGTGCATTCGATTTTCTGCCTCATCCCAAACACGCGATCGCGCACCTTCGATCACCGTATCCGTAATTTCCTCATCCCGATGTGCTGGCAAACAATGCAGTACGATCGCATCCTTATCCGCCAACTCCATCAACTTTTCATTCACCTGATAAGGCTGAAAAACGGGAATCCGCATTCTCGCTTCCTCTTCCTGGCCCATACTTGCCCAAACATCAGTATAAACCACTTGCACGCCTTGCATCGCAGTTGCCGCATCCGTAGTAATCATCACTTCGGTTTTCCCCTTCGCGATCGCCTTTGCTTGCTGCACAATTCCCGCATCTGGCTGATAATCGCTAGGAGTAGCAATTCTGACATTCATACCTACCATTGCACATCCCAACAGCAGAGAATTGGCCATATTATTGCCATCCCCAAAATACGCCAAAGTCAGCCCTTCAAAACTACCAAAACACTCCTTAACTGTCATCAAATCCGCTAAAACTTGACAAGGATGTTCCAAATCAGTCAGTGCATTAATCACAGGAATCTTAGCGTAATCAGCAAAAGTTTCTAAATCCTTATGTTCAAAAGTTCTGATTGCCACAATATCGAGATATCTATCTAAAACCCGCGCCGTATCGACCAAAGGTTCCCCACGACTTACTTGCGTTACATTCGGATTTAAGTCAATAACTTGACCTCCCAGTTGATACATTGCTACCGAAAAACTCACCCGCGTTCGAGTAGAAGCCTTAGAAAAAACCAGCCCCAAAACCTTATTTCGCTGTAATTTTAACATTCCCGATTTCAGGTTTGCTGCCAGATCCAGCAGATAGTTTAATTCTTCAAAACTTAAGTCTGCCAGACTTAATAAATCCCGCCCTTTTAATGTATCCATCCTTACCCTCAAAATATAATTGTTTAGGGAATTACCCGCAAATTACGTAACACCTCCCTCTGGGCGGTTTAGTTACCACCTCGAAAGCGGCATTACGTAACAAAATCACAACTGTTGAATTGCCCGATCGATCTTCTCGCAACCTTCTTCAACTGTTTCAACAATTGCCAACTGACCGCGCAATTCGCCAGCATTAGCGAAGCCCTTAGCATACCATGTTAGATGCTTACGTGCTTGACGAATACCGCTCTCGCCTTTATATTCCCACAACGCCCGCAAATGTTCCTTAGCACATTCCAAGCGCTCAATTGGTGTCGGTAATATCTTTTCTATTCCAGTTTTTAAGAAATAATCAATCTCTCCCACTAAAAATGGATAACCCAAAGTTCCTCGCGAACACATCACACCATCCGCGCCCGTTTCTGCTAAACAATTGACCGCCGCTTCAACAGAAAAAATATCTCCATTAGCAATCACGGGAATCGAAAGAATTTCCTTAACGCGGCGAATCCATTCCCATTTTGCCGGGCCGTTATAACCTTGAGCGCGAGTGCGACCGTGTACCGTAATCATCTGTGCACCTGCATCCTGCATTCGCTTGGCAAATTCCAAAATAGTAATTTCTTTATCTGACCAACCAATGCGAGTTTTAACAGTAACAGGTACGTTCACAGCTTTAACAACTGAACGCACAATTGCCTCTGCATTTTCTGGATCTCGCAGTAAAGAAGAACCGCCACCATTTTTAGTAATTTTGTTAACAGGACAGCCCATATTAATATCAATTGTATCTGCTCCTTCTTTTTCGGCCATCACCGCCGCTGCTGCCAAAAAATCGGGCCGACAATCAAATAATTGAATGCTAATCGGGCGTTCATTAGGGTCAACTTCCATAATTCTTGGCAGTTGCTTAACGTAATGCAGTCCAGTCGCATTTACCATCTCGGTGTACATCATCGATTCTGGTGCGTAGCGGCGTACTAAGCGACGAAATACTAAGTCTGTAACGCCGGATAAGGGCGATTGTAAAACGCGGCTTTTGACTTCAAAAGAGCCGATTTTTAGAGGTGTTGCTAATCTTTGTTGTAATTCAGGAGACAAGACAGGCATGATCTATTGTAAGTTATAGCTAGGGGTTAGTGGCTAGGGGCTAGGGAAAGAAGGGGAAAAAGAGGGAATAGAATTAATTTTCAGCCATGAGCGAGTGTCCTAATCGTTTTGGCGATTGCTATACTTATAATATCAATATTTTATCTTAATAATTTGCTGCATCGTGGAATTTGTTGTAATTGACCTACGTTCCCAGGTGAAAGCATTGAGGCCACATCTCCAAGGCTGGACAAAAGAGGAGATAATAATATGGCTCAGTCAGTATGGAAAAGTTGAGGTTTTCGAGTTTAAGCTCAGCAATTAAATCTTTGCGGATTTGCCTGAACATTTTACCTTTACGTCACGCTGTGGTCTTGATTCTGTCTTCTATTTTGGTAATGATAATTCGTTACAAGTCATTTATCAATGGGAAAGTTAACATTGCCTAAAGTCAATAGAATAAGATTTGACTTTTCGTAATGTATGATGCTCTCTACAATCAAAAGTGCCGTGATGCGATCGCTCTCAAGCGATCGCACCTACTCACCCCCTAACTCTCACCCTCACCCACCGCAAGCAACTCCTGAAAATCCAATATAGAAGGAATCGCGATCGCTTCCCTTAGCAAACGGCGCAACACAGACACATCTCCTATCTTATTAAGAGCTTCCCTCACCTCTAAAGGCACAATTTCAAATCGAGCTTCTAAGATTTCAAGCACAGAATTACGAGCCATTTGCAACGTGCCCCGTTCAAAACCCTCTTGCATTGCCATCTCTTCAGTTTGACCTAAAAAACGCATTTGACTATCCTCCTGATAACGCCTCAAATCATTCTTAAATTCCTGTTGTAACTCCACTGGCAACCTCATCATTCCATCAATAAAACGGAACAAATCTATCACCTCATCTCTACTATAACCGCTCTCAAATAAACTCCTTACCAAACTCCACTTCCACAACTTCCTCTCCTGCGGTAAACCCCGTGTCGCCTGTGTCTTCAAATGAGCCATCACCATCACAGCGAAAGGATTTCTACTACCCTCCAAATTCTGCCATTGACTTTCATAATCTAACAGTTTCGCAATCGGAAACTCCAGACTCACCCGACAACCACCCAAAGCATAGCCGTAACCAGATGGCCGCCAAGATACCTGCTCATCTCCCAACACTGCTAAACTAATCACTGAACGCTCATAGCGATCGAAAGTCCTGTAATTATACTGATACATCCGCTTAGCAAAGTCAGACTTAACTTGGCTCTGCACCTCCACATGAATCAACACCCATGCTTCTTCCCCATCTTGCAGCCACACCTGAAACAACTTATCAGCAAAACGCTTTCCTGAGTCCCCCTCCCCAACAATCTGCTGCAATTCTTGTTCCAGAGATTGAGGCGGAATGCTCCAATCAATTAATCCATGAACTTCGGCGAAAAAAAATGCCAAAAATGCTTCAAAATAGATATCTAGCGCCTGTTTCCAAGCCCCATCAAAATCAGCTTGTAGTTCGCTCACCCTAACTCCTGTTCATTCCCATATTGCTTTATATCATCCATCATCATAAAATAAAGAAATGGACTCAATTCAACTCACTGGAATTCGCTGCTACGGATACACTGGCTACCTCCCAGAAGAACAAGTCTTAGGTCAA
>NZ_JAQMUA010000231.1:0-5289 GCF_028330895.1 Kamptonema animale CS-326
CGCAATGACAGCATAGATTATTCACAATGACACCAGAGATTATTGACAATGACATCATAATATTATTCGCAATGATATCATAGATTATTGACAATGACATCATAGATTATTTGCAATGACATCATAGATTATTCGCAATGATATCATAGATTACCAACAGTTAACAGTTAACAATTAACAAAATTATTCTATAGAATTTGGTAGCTCAAAAAATGTTTGACTAAGAGCCACATCTGTCATATCAGTTTCACTCAAATAAGCATCCGTCAAAAATACTCCCTTCAACTTTGCACCCTTCAAATTTGCACCTTTAAGATTAACGCCTCTGAGATTAACTCGAAATAAATTGGCCTCAGTTAAATCTACCTCACTCAAATCAGCACCCTCCATATTTACTCTCATCAACTCGGCTTTTCTGAGGTCGGCACCGCTTAAATTTGCGCCGGTGAGGTCAGCTCTAGTCAAGTCAGCGCCTCTCAAATCTGCTGCACTTAAGTTTACATGAAGCAAACTCGCTCCTGTCAAGTCAGACCCTCTCAAATCTGCCTCGCTCAAATTACCACCGCTGAGATCTGCTCTAGTAAAATCTACTTCTCTAATGTCAGCAGCGCTCAAATTTACCTGATGTAAAATCGCACCCGTCAAATTCGCTCCTCTTAAATCTGT
Source organism: Kamptonema animale CS-326 (assembly GCF_028330895.1). Taxonomy (NCBI): domain Bacteria; kingdom Bacillati; phylum Cyanobacteriota; class Cyanophyceae; order Oscillatoriales; family Microcoleaceae; genus Kamptonema; species Kamptonema animale. The sequence goes on from NZ_JAQMUA010000231.1 coordinate 667, forward strand.
ACTCTCTAAGTTTGTACCTTTAAGGTAAGCTTTTTTCAAGTTAGCTTTGCTAAGATCTACTTTTGTCATATTGGCACCGCTTAAGTTAGCACCGCTTAAATCAGCACCGCTTAAATCAGCACCGCTTAAATCAGCACTAACTAAATTTACCCCTTGCAGAGAAACATTGGGAGCGATTAAGTAGGCTCCAGCAAAACTGGGGTCAATACCTTCAGAAAATAAAGTTCGATTATTATAAACAGCTTTTTCTAAAATGGTGGCAATTAAACTTGCTTCTCTTAAATCTGCGCCGCTGAGGTTGGCTCCAGATAAATTTGCTCTATCGAGTTTTGCGCCAAATAAGTTGGCTCTAATTAAACTTGCTCTTCTTAAGTCAGCTCCTTTCAAATCCGCACCGGTCAGATCGACTTTGCTGAGATTTAGTCCTGGTAGCGAGACGCTGGGAGCAAGCAAGAAAGCTCCTGCTTCAGTGGGGTTAATATCTTGGGGGAAAATGGTGCGGTTATTGTAAACAGCTTTCTCCAAAATTGCACCGCTCAATTGCGCTCCCCTAAAATCTGCGCCGCTGAGGTTGGCTCCGGCTAAGTTGGCTTTGTCCAAGTTGGCTCCAACTAAGTTGGCCATAATTAGACTTGCTTGCTGGAGGTTAGCTCCTGTTAACTCTGCTCCTACAAGAGTTGCTTCTTTGAGACAGGCTCCCCTCAAGTCTGCTTCGGTGAGGTTAGCCAAATTCATGAATGATTCGGATAAGTCTGCTCCGCTGAGGTTGGCTCGGCTCAAGTCTGCTTCGATCAGGTCTGCATATTTGAGGCTAGCATTGTTGAAGTTAGTGTCTCTGAGGTCGGTTCCCCTCATGTTGGCTCCCCGCAGTTCCGCACCCGCGAGGTTAGTACCTTTGAGTTCTTGTCCTCTGAGATCGAGGCGGTTGAGAAAGTCACCAACGTTCAATTCCATGTCACTAAGTCCCTTGAATTGACACTCCCAACCCTAAAGGGGATGGGATTCTGAGCGAGATTTCTCTCTCAATATCCCAGAGAGATAATTGAATATTCTCTGGGTTCCTGCCCACACGCCGTTTGCCTTTTTGGCGCAGCGTATTATCTGGAGTTAGGAGATATTCATTGGCTTTTCTCTTGTAAATTGTTTTGAGACAATAGGTTTCTAAGTGCTGACTGGGTTGAATGGGTTTCAAGTTTCTGACTCGTGAGTTTTGATATTGGTGAAACTGTATATTACTTGAGATTGCAGGTGTGCTGCCATTGAGGAAGGGAGAACAGGGAGGGGAAAGGTTTGCCTGTCTAATTTTACCTGTAAGGTTTTGAGGGGATCGGCACCGGAGGATACCATGAATTCCAATTTTTGCAGTTGGGGCCAGGTGGTGGCGATTTCGTCGAGAATTTGGGCGATCGCATTTATGTAAGGGTGGTTGGGATCGGAGTACCAGTCGGGGGCCGCAAGTCCGGCTTGATCGAAGCCTAGATGTACGATTAAGGAGGCTTGGCCGAATAGGGCGATCGCGACTGGTCTAGCTTCTTCTTGTAAGATCAAGTCCCGGCTTTTTGCCATGAGTCGCAATTTCTCTAAGCGATCGTAGCGATCGTAAATTGGGATTTGGGGACTGGAGGCGAGGAATCCTAGTTCTCCTGCTTCTCCTTCTTCTTTCCTCTCTCTTCCTTCTTCCTTCTTCCCTGTTCCTTCTTCCTTCATTTCAATTGCTACTGTGACTAAATAGGTCTGTAACAGTAGGTGGCCGAGTTTTTCGGCTTTTGTGGCTAAATACATGGAATTGTAGTCTGTGGCTTCGATCAGTAGGGGAACGCGATCGCTAACTTCAATTCCATAACCTTTTAAACCAGCAATTTTGCGGGGATTGTTGGTAATCAAGCGGATCTTTTTGACACCTAAATCGTTGAGCATTTGCGCCCCCACGCCGTAATTTCGTAGGTCGGCGGGAAAACCTAAGCGTTCGTTTGCCTCGACGGTATCAAAGCCAATGTCTTGCAGGGAGTAAGCTTTTAATTTGTTGACCAGACCAATTCCTCTGCCTTCTTGCCGTAAGTAAACTATTACGCCCGATCCGGCATTTTCAATCATTTTCAAGGCCGCTTGTAACTGCATTCGGCAGTCGCAGCGCAGAGAACCCAAGGCATCTCCGGTCAGGCATTCGGAATGGACGCGCACCATGACTGGTTTATCTTGGAAATCGGCGAGGTCGCCTTTGACTATGGCGACGTGCTCGGCGTTGTCCTGAAGGTCGCGGTAAGCGTAAATCATGAAATCGCCGAATTGAGTGGGCAATTTGGCGACGGTTTCGCGGCGGACAAAGCGATCGTGTTTGAGGCGATAGCTGATTAAATCGGCAATGCTGATAATTTTGAGCTGGTGGATTTTGGCGTATTCGATTAATTCTGGCAATCTGGCCATCGAACCGTCGGGGTTTTGAATTTCGCAGAGAACGCCTGCGGGGTATAGTCCTGCGAGTCTTGGTAAGTCAACTGATGCTTCGGTATGACCGGCCCGTTTTAATACGCCTCCTTCTTTTGCTCTGAGGGGGAAAATATGACCGGGACGACGCAGTTCTTCTGGTTTGGTGGTGGGGTTGATGGCGATTTGGATAGTGCGAGCTCGGTCTTCGGCAGATATGCCTGTGGTGACGTTGCTAACGGCATCGATGCTGACGGTGAAGGCGGTTTGATTGCTGTCGGTGTTTTTGCTGACCATCAGAGGGAGGTCGAGTTGGTCGAGGCGATCGCCAGTCAATGCCAGACAAATCAATCCCCGCGCCTGAACTGCCATGAAGTTAATCATGTCCGGGGTGGCGAATTGGGCAGCACAAATGACATCGCCTTCGTTTTCGCGGTGTTCGTCATCGACTACTACTAGGGCGCGTCCGGCCTTGAGTTCCGCTAGGGCGGCATCTATTGAGTCAAATTCAAAGGGTTGAGTGGAGTTGTTGTTGGGCTGCACAGAGGAGTTCAATTTAACGAAACCGTAATGTTATCAAATGCTAATTTGTTTCTAATTGTAACCTTTTGGCTTCGGTACAGAGGCGATCGCATCCCACCTCCGATAGATTTGCCAAGATTACTGGGTTTCCATACTATAAATATCGAAAGTTGTCAATAGTTGAGTTGTTGGAAAAATAATCAAGATGCAATTGAACGTAAGGGCGATCGCTGCTATAAAACTTGTAACTTATAGCGATGGATTGTTATCGGCGATCGCCCACCCTACAAGTTATAGGGATAAAAATTTAAAATTGTTAATAGTAAAGTTGTGCAGAAAACAATTAAAAAAGGGCGCAATTGCTTTAACCCAACTAAGCCTTTAAATCTTGAAAAACCCTAAAACTTTATCGATAAAGGAGAGTTTTATGGTAAAAACAGGATTGTTGATAAAAACATCAGAGGGGTATTTCCATGAGAATTGCTAAAGACGTGACGGAACTAATTGGGCGGACTCCTTTAGTTCAGCTTAACAAAATTCCGCAAGCAGAAGGTTGTGTAGCTCGAATTGTAGTGAAGCTAGAAGGGATGAATCCGGCGGCTTCAGTAAAAGACAGAATTGGGGCTAGCATGATTCTAGCAGCAGAAGAGGCGGGTGCGATCGCACCAGGGAAAACAATTTTAGTAGAACCGACTTCGGGAAATACGGGAATTGCTTTGGCAATGGTAGCGGCCGCGAAAGGCTACCGTTTAATTTTAATCATGCCAGATACGATGAGCTTAGAGCGGCGGGCGATGCTGAAGGCTTACGGGGCAGAATTGGAATTGACACCTGGGTATGAGGGGATGAAAGGTGCGATCGCGCGGGCGACAGAAATTGCGGCCACAACACCCAATGCTTTTATGCCGCAACAATTCAACAACCCCGCTAACCCTAAAGTTCACCGGGAGACGACAGCAGAGGAAATTTGGGCAGATACGGATGGTGAGATCGATTTCTTAATTTCCGGGGTTGGTACTGGGGGGACAATTACGGGCATTACTGAGGTAATTAAACAGCGGAAACCGAGTTTTCAAGCGATCGCAGTTGAACCTGTCAACAGTCAAGTGCTCGCGGGAGGTAAAGCGGGCCCGCACAAAATTCAAGGCATTGGCGCGGGATTTGTGCCCGAAGTCCTTCGCAAGGAATTGATCGATGAAGTGATTGCCGTTACCGATGACGATGCGATCGCATTTAGCCGCAGATTAGCCAAAGAAGAAGGATTGCTTTCAGGCATCTCTGCCGGCGCAGCTTTATCGGCAGCAATTACTATCGGCAAACGCCCAGAAAATGCTGGCAAACTGATAGTAATGGTGCAACCTAGTTTTGGCGAACGTTACTTGAGTACAGTGCTGTTCAAAGATATCGAAGCTGTTACGGAATCATCGCCTTCCCTAACCGCTACTGTATCATAATAATCAATTGTATTAGGCTCGGATTTTGTGAGGTATTGTGGCGAAGAGAATGTACGTCTCGACTATCAAAGTCCGACCTAAGAGAGAATGTAAAAATTTAACCCGCGTAGGCGGGTTTTGTCTGTGTAGACGCGGTTTCAACCGCCGATTATACCAAATCCAGCTATCCTTTATTGTCATTGCGAGCTTTATTGTCATTGCGAGCTTTATTGTCATTTCGAGC
>NZ_JAQMUA010000232.1:0-8553 GCF_028330895.1 Kamptonema animale CS-326
CTTACGATGTGTCATTGCGAGCGAAGCGAAGCAATCGCAAGGTTTTGAGATTGCTTCGGGCAAGATCCGTACCCTCGCAACTGCGATTCGCTTTGGCTCGCAATGACAAGTATTTAACCGGACATGATATCAAAATAACGCTTGGCAAGGCTGAAATCAACACTCAATAAAACTGAAAATTATGTTGGCAATGAGTGATAGAATAGCTAACTAGCTTAACTATAACTACTCAATCAATGCCATCATCGGGAGTCCAATACTTAATTATCAATGCCCTAGACACTCTGGACTTGCTCATCTGGAGGATATATGATGAAGAAAAGGGCTTTTGGTACATCGAAACCCCAAGTCAAATTTTACCAAGGGCTGCTATACTACAAAGTGGCGAGGTTGTTCGTATAGACGAGGTTGCGAACTATGACGAATCAGAATCAAATTAGGAAAGAGCAAGATCGACGATTAGGAGAATTAATGGCGATCGCGCGTCAAAGATTCCTCGATGCAGGCGGCGATCCTGGACGTTTACCCTCTGGTTTAAAAGGCGACGATTACATGACAGACGCAGAAAGAGAAGAAGCACTGACAATAGCGCGATCGCTCTTTAACGACGAATATATAAACAGCTATCTAGAGAAAAAACGTCAAAACCAGTTAACAGTTAACGGTTAACTGTTAACCGTTAACTGTTAACCAACAAAATTAATCCGTACTCCCAGTTTGAATCGAATCCTTAGAAGCCTGCGTCCACTCAGTATGGAAGAACTCACCGCGAGGCTTATCAGTACGCTCATAAGTGTGAGCGCCGAAATAATCCCGCTGAGCTTGCGTCAGATTTTGGGGCAAGCGATCGCGCCGATAGCTATCAAAATAGTCTAGCGAGGCACTAAAAGCCGGGACAGCAATCCCCAACGTACTCGCAGTAGCCAACACCTCCCGCCAAGCTACCTGCCGATCCAAAATTGTCTGCTTAAACTCTGGCGCTAGCAACAAATTCGGCAACTTAGCATCATCATTGAAAGCCTTTTTAATCTTATCCAAAAACCCAGCTCGGATAATACAGCCGCCTTTCCAAATTCGCGCAATTTCACTCAAAGCCAATTCGTAATTAAACGACTTAGACGCAGCACTTAACAGCGCCATACCTTGAGCGTAAGAGCAAATCTTTGAGCAATAAAGGGCATCCCGGATCTTGCCTACCAACTCCTTCGGATCGCCCTCATATTTGGCAGAAGGCCCCGATAGTACACTAGAAGCTTTAATCCGTTCGTCTTTGTAAGAAGACATAATCCGGGCATTGACAGCAGCAGTAATTGTGGGAATACTTACGCCCATATCCAAAGCACTAACTACCGTCCAGCGACCCGTACCTTTTTGACCCGCTGAGTCCATAATCACTTCAACTAAAGGCTGCTTAGTGTCGGGGTCAGTGAACTTGAAAATATTAGCAGTAATTTCAATCAAAAAGGAGTTAAGTTCGTCAGTGGTGTTCCATTCTGCAAACACCTCGTGCAACTGTTCGCCATTGAGTCCGGCCACATTTTTGAGCAAGTCGTAGGCTTCAGCAATTAGCTGCATATCGCCATACTCAATGCCATTGTGTACCATTTTTACGTAGTGACCGGCACCACCGGGGCCGATGAAAGTCACGCAAGGGCCATCGTCTACTTGAGCGGCAATTTTAGTCAAAATTGGCTCCAATTTCCCGTAAGCTGTTTGCGTACCTCCTGGCATCAAACTAGCACCATTGAGAGCGCCTTCTTCGCCGCCGCTGATGCCCATACCCACAAATCCCAGTCCCGTTGCTTCTAATTCTTTGGTACGGCGTTCGGTGTCTTCGTAGAGGGAGTTACCGCCGTCAATGATCATATCTTCCGGGTCTAGCATGGGTTTTAGCTGCTGGATGACGGCATCAACGGGCTTGCCGGCCTGTACCATGACTAGGATTCTGCGGGGGCGTTCTAGGGATTCGACAAATTCTTGAAGAGTCTGGGTGGCGATGATATTCTTGCCTTGGGCGCGTTTAGCCATGAACTCTTCGGTTTTGGCGTAGGTGCGGTTAAAGACGGATACGGAAAAGCCGCGACTCTCTACATTTAGCGCTAGGTTCTCGCCCATAACGGCTAGACCAATTACTCCAAAGTTTTGCTGTGCCATAAATCTTTGTTGACTCTGTTGTTGGTTTTGGGCTTGGATTCAATTTACTTTAATTTTTCTATTTGATACCTGGTTTTTGATAAAATTGGTAAGGTTTTTTTAAGATTTCCAGCTATACAAAGATATGCAGGATACCATAAAAAGGCAGTTATAAATATTGTGCGGTAACGATAGATACAATTAAACGAATAGCTAAGATAAAAGTTAGGAGGCGATAACAATGCAGGAATTACAGCACCTTGCGGCTTGGGTAAAGGAGCGCTACGCTCAGGAGTATATTTTGACTTGGTTGCTGAGTCAGCCGGGTCTGTGGTGGTCGGATGGGGAGGTTTACCAGGCGGCGATGCAGAGGTCTGGGAAGTTACTTAAGGAGTACGTTCGCAAGAAGCAGGAAGGTGAGGTATTCCAGGGAATTGCGGATAAGTTGGTTCAGGATGAGACTTGGGACGCGGTTGCAGCGAGTTTGGGTAAGATTTTTGCGGTTTACCAGGAGGAGTTGGTGAAGTTGCAAGACCCCAGTCGTAGGGATGAGGGGTTAAAAAAAACATTGAGTAGTGGGGAGTTGAGGGTGCAGCCTGCGTCTGTGTTGGAGGTGCAGCAAGCTTTGCCAGATCCTTATGCCGATCCTTTGACGAGGCGATGAGGGGAATTTGAGGTTGATGAGTGCTTTGGGGATGGGATGGTAAAATATACAATGCCTAAAAATTGATACAATAAAAGGTCTTAGTAGCTAAACACTAAAGGCTTATGTCTAAGAATTTTCCCACGATCAGCACTTCGAGTGAAATTATGGGTGGGACTCCTGTTTTTGTGGGCACTAGGGTTCCTGTGGAAACTCTTTTTGACTATGTAGAGGCGGGAGAATCAATTGATGATTTTTTAGATGGATTTCCCACTGTCACTAGGGAACAAGTAATTGCACTGTTGGAAGAGGCTAGAAAGCAATTAATTAGGGGAGATGCGATCGCTTAGGATGCGATCGCACTCTGAAGCTAACACCTAAAATCTATAAGCTTACATTAGAAGCTAGTTCTGACGTTGCCTCTTTTAGATATTGTCGGGTGTCAATAAGCAACTGAATTGCTTCATTATGGATATCGAGTTCATATTGGCCATAGGTTGCAATACCTTCTTTAAACAAACGTTCATAATTAAAAATTGATAAAGCATCAATATGTGGTACTCCCCGAACTAAACCTAATGCTCTATCTTCAATATGCTCGTAAGCATTTCGCATTTGTCTAAGGGCATGAAGCTTATTGTTAACTGACTCAGGAAAACAAGTAGTAATAGAATAATCTCTGTGTAGTTGTAAAGCCATTTGTAAAGCACGATTCATTGCTACAATTGCCATCTCGACTAAGCCCATGATTTCAAAAATCAGATTTCGCTGTCGAATACCATACTCTACTGTTTCCAGTTCTTTTAGTTTGCTATGTAGTAAAGAAAAGGCTTCATGGCTGGCATCTAGTCTTCGTGCCACAGACAGCAAAAAGCGAGGCACTTGATCCGGTAAAACTTTCCGGGTTAAAGTCGGATAGAGCGATAACCAAGTCCAGACTGTATTTGCAATAGAAGCATATCCGTCTTCAAATTTAGTAGCAGCACTTATATCAACGCTATCTACAGAAAAAACCAGACTATTTTCTCTAAAAGCGAAATTATCACCTGGTCTACGTTGTGGTGCTAAACCTGTATCAGGCTCATCTGAACGGAGCGTCCGACCGTAAACTGTAGAACCATCGCGACCATCAGGAACAACTCTAACCCATGTTAAGATATCCTGTTTGCATCCTGCCTCTCCAGTTGTATGCAAACTAGCACCATAAACTGGCTCTGTTAGAACTAATTGTTCTTCTTCAGGGTCAAATTTAACGGTTTCACCTTTATCAACTTCTTTCTCACCAAGAGGACGGACAAATAAAGTTGAACCTTCACGTGCTTCTTCTACAACACGAATTTCTTGTCCGTTGTCTAACTTAATATGAGAAATTTCAGTTTTCATCTTTACTTTCCATTGAACGTTTATAAAGAAAGCTTACCGTTTGTTTAAAAAATCAACAATATTAAATTAGTCGAAATTACCGAACCTATATGAGTTCGGTTAGTTATTTAGTCAAAGGTCGCAATGCCTCTATACACCAAAAACACGACGTACCCTGCTTTTCACTTGCTAAAGAGTTAACCCTAATCGCGATCGCGGCTTTACTAGAGTATCATTTGAGTCAGATTCCTCTTTATTATGCTGAAATAAAAATTATCAAAGGAACAGATACATACCATGTTATCCCACGCACCAGACCTCGCCGAACAAATTAATGACTGGAAATTTATCGAATTGTGGGTAGATCCAATTGTTTTTCCACCTCGGATTTTGATGTTAGTCAGTGGAAAAAATGGAGGATTTTGTATTTATGACCCATCAGCTAACTATAAATCTCTGTTTTTTAGTTCAAGCTATGATGAGGCTCATTCATGGCTTTTGGAAGATGAATATGAGCGCTGCGATGGTAGGCTTTTAGCGGAGGAAATTCTTTAATATGGCAAAAAAACTAATTTTTAAGTACGATGCAGTAGGTGATATTTTGTACGTTAATCAATGTTTGCCTTATGCAGAGCAAGAATCCCAAGAACTAGATTATGGAGTTGTTGCTCGTCTTCATCCTGAAACTCAAAAAATTGAAAATTTGGAGGTTATGTTTTTCTCAAAGCGGTTGAGAGAGAGTAATGTATTTGAATTACCAATCGTGGGCGACTTGCACCTGAGTCAGAAAGTTTGAGATTGTTACAAAAGAAGGAAATTAAGCAGGTTGACTCCGAGCCGTGAGTTAGCTACAATTATGATAGAGTAAACAACATTACTCCTGTATCAATGAGATAGTAAACAATGACACTCAAAGAACTAGAAAAACAACTCCTTGCCTTAACTACCGATGAAAAAGCTCAGGCAATACAGCTATTAGTTCAAAGTTTAAGTAACACTTGGCAAGGAATAGAAAAAACTCCGGGCGTGTGCGGCGGCGATGCTAGAATTGCCAAGACTCGCATACCTATTTGGTCGCTGGTAAATTATCGCCATCTGGGTGCAAATGATCTGCGAATCTTGCAAGACTTTCCTCATTTAAGTGCAGCAGATTTAGCAAATGCTTGGGCTTATGCTGACGCGCATCCTGAAGAAATTGAAGCTGCGATCGCTAGAAATGAGGAAGATTAAAATGGTACGTCTTTATGCAGACGAAAATTTCCCACTGGTAATAGTGGAATTGCTACGAACTTTTGGTCACGATGTTTTAACAGTGCAGGAAGCTGGAAAGGGTGGACTAGGGATTCCTGATGAAGATGTGTTAGCTTTTGCTATTAGTGACAATCGAGCCGTTTTGACACGCAATTGGGATGATTTTAGACACCTGCACCGTTTGCAACCCAATCATAAAGGAATCATTATTTGCAAAGAAGATTTGAATACAGAGAGACAAGCTACACGCATTAATGAAGCTATTTCTACTGTCGAAAATCTCACAGGTCAATTGATTCGGGTAGTACGTCCCCAAAGGTAAGAAAATTCCTGAAGATATTGTTAACTTAGAAACTCGAATTAACACTTGGATAGGAAAAAAATGATGTTATCAAAAAGAATCTGGTAAAGGCTCATCAAAATCATCACTCATCACCATAGAACCACGATTTAAACCCGCCTTTGGGACTATAGAATGTTCTTCTGGTTGAGCCAAAGGCAAAACCTTAGCCCAAGGGACACCCTGCCGAGTTAGCGTCACTTCAACGTGATTTTGAATATCTGACAATAAATCGGTTAGATGATCTGATAAGTAAGCAATATCGAAAGTTTTGGGTGACATTTTGCTTATACACTACTCATTACTAGGATTATAAACCCATCCGCTTTAGCACCGTAAAAAACCCGGTTTCTTTGAACAATCCCGGCTATCCGAGAGATATTGACATAGAAACCGGGTTTTTGACCCCGCGTGGGTAACTCCTCACCAATTCAAGCAAAACTTGAAGAACCCAAATCCGGGGGTACATCCTGCCAACGTCCTTGGCCGACGGCCCGAATTGCCTCTTTAAGTGAGATATCACCTGTATAAATGGCCCGGCCAACGATCGCACCTTTAACTCCCAAAGGTTCCAAAGCCAACAAACTCAGCAAATCCGCGATCGAACTCACGCCGCCAGATGCGATTACGGGTATAGCCACAGCATTTGCCAGTTCTCGCAAAGCCTCTAAGTTCGGGCCAGAGAGAGTTCCATCCCGTTGAATATCGGTGTAAATGATCTCTGCTGCACCGAGTTGAGCCATTTGGTGCGCGAGATCCGTTGCTAAAACTTCCGAGGTTTCTAACCAGCCTCTAGTCGCAACTTTCCCGTTTCTCGCATCAATTCCCACCAGAATTTGACCGGGAAATTCGCCGCACAATTCGGCAACTAATTGCGGCTTTTCAACTGCTACAGTCCCCAAGATAGCCCGTTTAACCCCTAAATTGATCAGAGTAGAAACTGAAGCGCGATCGCGCAAACCCCCGCCAACTTGACAAGGTACATCCACTGCATTAACAATGGCTTCAATTGCCTTTTGATTGACGGCATGACCTGCTTTCGCGCCGTCGAGATCTACTAAGTGCAATAGCGTCGCGCCTTCATCTACCCACTGTCTAGCCACTTCAACGGGGTTCTCATTAAAGGTTTGCGATCGCGCATAATCTCCCTGATAGAGTCTGACGCACCGACCTTCTAATAAATCAATAGCTGGAATTACATTCATTATCTTTCGTAGTAGCGACTTTAGCCGCTTTTTTATAGGTTTGATAATGACTAAAGTCATCACTACAAAGTATGTTACCAGATGTTCGTTCATAGTACCAACTTTAGTCACTTCTTTGCGATTGCAAATCATCATTAAAGATATTACTACAAATGATGATTCCAGATTTCAAACCGATGGTCGTTGCATTTTTGTAGGAAACATCTGTCTAAAGGCTGAATTGCGTTGTTCTGGTGTTTCTTTTGCCCAACTAGACAAACTTTCGTAGAAGAAGAAAGACACCCCAGCTAAGCCGCGCTTACGCACTTCTTGAACTTGATCTTGAATTTGTTTAAGCGGGATAGAGTTATTTTTCAATCCTGTTAAAATTCCAATCCCCACAGGAATATGACCTTTAGCCAGCTTAACTTCTTCTCGCTCTAATTCAGCCACAAAACGAGGTAGATCGTTCCGGTAAACTTGAATGATAATTTCTTCGATGAAACCGCGCCTTTCCCAAGTAAACCAGTCCTGTAAATGAGCAGGCAAGGCAAAGTGTAAAGGGTTAGGAGAAAGGGACATAATACATTTAGGTTTGCGGAATTTTACAGCCCGGAAAATTCGCCCCATGAAATCATTGATTTTATCAGCCCGCCACCGCCCCCAGAAAGTTTCTCGGAAGTCATCAGAGGGAGATTGACCATTAACTTCTTTTTTGTACATTCCCACCGTTAAACTATCATAGCCAAATTCAGCCGGCAATCCAAAATGGTCATCAAATTGTATCCCATCTATGTTATATTTAACCACAATTTCGATAATTAAATCTAGGATAAATTTCTGTACTTGCGGGTGAAAAGGGTTCAGCCAAACGCGGTCATCTTTGCCTTCTTTCCAAATAGTTGTACCGTCGCGACGTTTAGTCAGCCAATCGGGGTGTTTTTTAGCTAATTCTGAATCAGCGGGAGCCATAAAACCAAATTCAAACCAAGGAATAACAGCCAATCCTTTTTTATGTGCTTCCTCCACGATTTCTTTCAGTACATCTCGCCCTTTTAATCCTGGTGTTGGTTCCATAGCTATACCCATTGCTCCTTTAGCTATAGCACTGGGATAAAGGGTATAACCGCCTTGCCAAACGGTGGGATAAACTGTATTAAAGTTTAGTTTGGCAAGCCTGTCAATAGCTGTAGTCACATTTTTATGAGAATATAAAACCTCGCTATCAATGTTAGTTAGCCAAACACCGCGTAATTCAGTTCTTGGCAATTTTGGGGGCGTTTGACCATAAACTAATGGGGTAGCGATCGCGATCGTCGCCGCTGTCATTGCAAAGGTAATTATTAAAGCAATAATCCGCTGCCATCTGTACAGTTTAAACATTATTTTGGTTCCGTTTTGTTTTAAATTATCATCAAAGTTTAGCCTTTGCAACCCTTAATAAATTTAATAAGGGCGCGAATGTTGGGGTGAGTTTGGCCAGTTAAACTTGCCACCTACCAATAATTGTAAAAAACCTGGCCCTACCCAAATAATAACTTTCATCAACAATTCACCCGCATCCGCAAATATATAAAAGTAAATCGGGACTTACGCAAAAATATTTGTAACGCCGCCATCCTGGCGGTAAAGCAACCGCC
>NZ_JAQMUA010000233.1:0-8141 GCF_028330895.1 Kamptonema animale CS-326
CAACCATCTTTTTCTATGAGTTACAGGTTTTTTGCGGCGAGCGCCCACCCTACGTTTAATTATGTCCGACTACTTAGCCTTTCCAGAAATGCTTCACTGACACCCTAAACAACATAAAAACTAAACTATACACCAAATTTTCATATCCCCATAAACGGGAAATATACGGAAATTCTCAATACATCACCTGATTTAGTGATGATACCCAGAAACTTTCCGTATATCTCCCGCCAATTAATTAAGTAACTAAGGTGTCACCTAACTCCATTGACTTAGAAGCGATCGTGGAACGTCCGCTTAATCACATCCAACTGCTGTTCTCTAGTTAACTTAATAAAGTTCACAGCATAACCAGAGACTCGAATTGTCAATTGTGGATATAATTCAGGATGATCCATCGCATCCAACAACATTTCTCGATTTAAGACATTCACATTGATATGATGTCCGCCATCGTGGAAGTAACCATCTAACATCCCAACCAGATTTGTAAACCGCTCGTCCTCTGTTTTACCCAAGGCTCCTGGTACAATCGAAAATGTGTTCGAGATACCATCTTGTGCGTAAGCGTAAGGCAATTTAGCAACAGAGGCAAGAGATGCGATCGCACCCTTAGTATCCCGTCCGTGCATTGGATTTGCACCCGGTGCAAAGGGTTCGCCTGCTTTCCGTCCATCTGGTGTATTACCCGTTTTCTTACCATAAACCACGTTAGAAGTGATGGTGAGTACGGATTGTGTGGGAACAGCATTGCGATAGGTCTTGTACTTCTTCAGCTTGCTCATAAAGGTTTTCACGAGCTCGACTGCAATTTGATCTACGCGATCGTCATTATTACCGTACTTAGGAAAATCACCTTCGATTTGATAATCAACGGCTAATCCATTTTCGTTACGCAAGACTTTCACCTTGGCATATTTGATCGCCGAGAGTGAATCTGCTACAACTGACAACCCAGCAATACCACAGGCCATCGTGCGGAAAACATCGCGATCGTGCAATGCCATTTCTAACCGCTCATAGCAATACTTATCATGGCTACAGTGAATTACGTTCAGCGTATTGATGTAAGCTTTTGCTAACCAGTTCATCATCAAATCGAACTTCTGCATTACTTCGTCATAACTCAGATATTCGGAAGTAACGGGTGCGTAGGCAAGGGCAATTTGTTCGCCCGATTTTTCATCCTTGCCGCCATTAATCGCATACAGCAAGCATTTTGCTAAGTTAACCCGTGCGCCAAAGAACTGCATTTGTTTGCCAAGTCGCATCGCGGAAACACAGCAAGCGATCGCGTAATCATCTCCCCAATAGGGACGCATCAAATCGTCGCTTTCATATTGAATCGAACTGGTTTCTGTAGAAACTTTTGCACAGTAGCGTTTAAATGCTGCCGGTAATCGTTCTGACCACAATACCGTCAAGTTTGGTTCAGGTGCCGATCCCAGAGTAAATAGCGTGTTAAGAACGCGGAAACTGGTCTTTGTGACCAAGGGACGACCATCTTCACCCATACCCCCTATACACTCAGTTACCCACGTAGGATCGCCAGAGAACAAATCGTTATAATCAGGAGTTCGTAAAAAGCGAACCATTCGCAATTTCATTACAAAATGGTCGATTAGTTCCTGAAGTTCCGATTCAGTAGTTGTGTTATTCTTCAGATCGCGCTCAAAGTAGATATCTAGGAAAGTCGAGACTCGTCCCAGCGACATTGCCGCCCCATTTTGCTCTTTTACTGCTCCCAGATAGCCCAAATAAAGCCACTGCACGGCTTCCTTCGCATTCATGGCTGGGCGACCAATATCAAAGCCATAGCTTGCTGCCATTGTCTTTAACTCAAACAAGGCTTTGATTTGTTCGTTAATCTCTTCTCGCAGCCGAATGATATCAACATCAATGCTATCAACTTCGAGGGATTCTAGTTGATTTTTCTTATCGTCGATCAGGCGATCGCATCCATACAACGGTACTCGACGATAATCGCCAATAATACGTCCTCGCCCGTAAGCATCGGGCAATCCGGTAATGATACCAGAGTGCCGAGCCAACCGCATTTCGCGAGTGTAACCATCAAATACACCATCGTTATGAGTTTTACGATATTTGGTAAAAATTTCCTCAGTAGCAGGATCGAGCTTATAACTATAGGCTTCTAGCCCAGCTTTTACTACACGAATCCCACCAAAGGGCATAATTGCTCGTTTCAATGGTTTCTCAGTCTGCAAGCCGACAATCTGTTCTAAGTTTTTGTCAATGTACCCTGGCTTGTGAGCTGTAATTGTAGAAACGACAGCCGTATCTGCATCTAATATTCCTTTCTCTCGCTCTTGAGCCATTAACAGAGTTACTTGGTTCCAGAGCATTTTCGTTCTTGCTGTTGCACCAGCTAGAAACGATTCATTCCCTTCATAGGGTTTATAGTTCTTTTGGATGAATTCACGTACATCTATTTCCTTCATCCAATTGCCTGAATTAAATTCTTGCCATTGTTCAAACATATTATTTTGTGCCTCCTGGCTTGAGTAAGCGATCGGGATTAAGCCATGAGTCTCAAGACATCAGGTTTCAAGCTGGCGTAGAACATCTGAAGATAGTTTAGTCACTCGAACCCTGTTTCTCGTCTCAAATCTATTATAAAAAAAGAATTTGAGGAACCTGTGAGGAAAAATCACCGTAGCCCTCTTTTGTCACTTTCGGCAAAAAATAATCGGGATGCTTATAACATAAGACTTTTATCAAAAATCTTGATTTCAGCCATTCTATTAGAACATCAAGGCTCAAATGCTCGCTCTATCTACAGTTAAAAATTTGGCTCTTATTTTTATTTTACCAGAGGGACAAAAGAGGAGGTATAGCTAGGGGCTAGGGGAAGAAGGGAATAGAATAAGCGGGTTTCAGGACTTCAGAACGTCTTAAATGCCAAGAAGGTTGCTATAATTCTCCGCTGGTGTCAGAAACCGGGTTTCTATCAAAATCTCTGTTCTTTAACAGAAATCGTCTCAGAAACACGGTTTCTCAAAGATAAAAACTAACTATGCTTAATATTTCTGATTTCTTGCCACAAGGAGCGATATTGCTCAATAGCTACATCCGGGAGAGGAAAAAGAAATTCACTTTTAGAAATAACCTCTGATTCCGGTAAAAGTAAACGATTAATACGAAGTTCTTCGGGCAAATCTTCACGCTTCATGCTAATAATAACAGGAGAGCTAGCTTGAGTTAGCAGAGACATTTGAGTAGCTATTTGTGGCTGCCAACAAAAATCCATCCATTGTTCTGCTAACGATAAATTTGATGATCGATTAGATATCGGTTGTACCCACAAATCTGCCCACATTGATGTTCCAGAAATTGGAACTACTGCGCCAATTTCTTTCTGATTCTGCATTAGCCGTAATACATCCCCTGACCAACCAACAGCCGCCCAAGTATCTCCTAAAATTAGAGGTTGTAGATAAGAATTAGAACTGTAAAGTTTAGATTGGCGGTGTAAGTTGCTTAATTCTTCTTTGAGGTTAGCTACTTTATTAAGATCGCGGGTATTGTAGGATTTACCTAGTTTCTTTAAAGTCAAGCCGATGACTTCTCTAGGATTATCCAGTAAAGAAATGCGATCGCGCAATTCTTCCCGCCAGAGATCGCTCCAGTCTGTAGGAGGTTTCAAACCCAAGGACTTAAATTTGTCAATTCGATATACTATAACTGTAGAGCCCCAGCGGTAGGGAGCAGCCCAAATTTTGCCTTTTTCATCCGCAATACCAGAGTCATTACGCCTTACTAATGTTTGCCAAGCAGGAGGTAATTGCGACCAGTTTGTAAGCTTTGCGGGGTCAAGAGGTTGAATTAATTTTTGTTGAATTGCCTTCGCTAACCAGTAATCACCAATCATTACTAAGTCGGCTTTTTCCTGTTCCTTACCCTGATTTTGTGCTGAAGTTTTGCTCTTCCAAGTTTGCAATAGAGCAAATAATTCTTGTAACTGCGTTTGTGGCACAATCTGTAAAAGCGGCGATGGTTGCAGTTGCTTGCGAAATTGAGCGACGACTTGTGCGGGAACGGAATTTTTCAGCGATCGCACTTTTAGGGCCGTCTGGGTTCCACATCCCCCCGCTAATTGACTCAGAGTTAGGGCACTAGCCCCCAATAGCAAAGACCTTCGTTTCACTTTGTCTGCATCCGCTTTGTTAGATAATCTTTAATTTTTGCTCGTAATAAAGAATCATTATACATCAAATATGTCTTTGCCAGCAAATTTTGCTTTTTCCTTCTGTTCTATATGTCATTGCGAACTCGGTGAAGCAATCTCAAGACTTGGTGATTCCTTCGATAGGCACACAATGACACAGAACATTTATTTTTACCTATATTATGCCATTGCGAACTCCGTGAAGCAATCTCAAGATTTGGCGATTGCTTCGATAGACTCTCAATGAGACAAAATATTTATTTTTACTTATTTAACCTTGAAAGAAAACAACCTTTCTTTCCTACCAACTTTCTCGATCGGGATCTGCCGAATCGCTCCAAATTTCTACATCCAAATCATTCAGATAAATCAAAGCACTTTCAATCTGACTAGCAGTACCGTGCAGTTCCAAATCAAACCAACCATCATCAGAAGATTTAACTCCCAATAAAGCTGCATTAACGTTTACCGTCAAGCCATATTGAGAAATTAAGCGAGAAATCACAGGTTCTTGATGATATTCTTTGGGAACCCGCATCCGAATCCGGGTTTGAGTAGGTCTAATATCTCCTTCAACGCTTTTGGGAATATCTGATGCCGTCGCCTTATGAAAAGCATTAATTGATTCAATTTCCAAGTTGTTGTTATTGTTGTTTTCAACTAACATCTGAATCTCCTAGTTTAAAGATATTATTTTTAGCTGGTAACGCCGCCTTCTAGGCGTTATTCACCGCCTAGAAGGTGGCGTTACATAAATGTCTGAAACCATCAATATTCTATTAGACAAAAATGGGTAATTTCCGAGCTATTCCCTGTTTTATTCAACTTCCTTAATCCTAGTTTTGCGCTCTAATATTTCCTTGAGTACAAGAGTTACAACCGCTAAAAAAGCCAGAATAACCGCAGCAGAATAAGCCGATTGCGTCGCATACTGCTTGTAAGATTCCTCTACAAATAGCGGTAAAGTTTGCGTTTTTTTAGCAATATTTCCCGATACTACAGAGATAGCACCAAATTCTCCCATTGCTCTTGCATTTGTCAAAATTAATCCATAAAGTAAGCCCCAACGAATATTGGGAATCGTAACTCGCCAGAAAATTTGCCAATCATTTGCGCCCAAAGTTTTAGCCGCTTCTTCTTGGTCGGTACCAGCTTCTTCCAACACCGGGATTACTTCGCGAGCCACAAAAGGCAGAGTCACAAAAGCAGTAGCCAGCACCATCCCCGGAAAAGCAAAAATAATTTTAATATTGGCTGCTTCCAAGAACGCTCCAAACCACCCATTGCGCCCATATAGTAGCACGATCATTAAACCAGCAACAACAGGTGAAATCGCAAAAGGTATGTCTAAGATGCTGATTAAAAGTGTGCGCCCAGGAAATTTATTTCTAGCAATTACCCAGGCAGCACACAAGCCAAAAATTGTATTGATCGGCACTACAATTATAGCAATAAATAAGGTAAGTTTGGCTGCATGGAGAAACTCTGGAGCAGTCAAGTTGGACATAAAAGGGCCAACTCCCTTACTAAAAGCTTGGACAAAAACATTGAGAGCAGGTATGAAAAGTACAAGGGATAGATACAGGACTGCAACCCCAATTAGAAGTCCCTTTACCCATGTTTTCTCCTTGTTTTGAAAGCGAGAATTAGCGGGAGGTACATTGTATTTAGCAGATGGATTCAGATCAATCGTCATAGCGGCTACCCCAGGCTTGTAAAATATTAATTGCCAACAACATCACCAATGAAATTGCCAACAGCACAACGCCAATTACAGTTGCACCCGCATAGTCGTACTGTTCCAACCTCTGGAAAATTAGCACTGGTGCGATCAAATCTTTAAATGGCACATTAGAAGCGACAATTACAGTCGAGCCATACTCGCCAACTGCCCTAGAAAATCCTAACGCTACTCCAGTTAAAATGGCTGGCAATAATGGTGGTAAAATCACTCGCCAAAATGTCTGCCACTGAGAAGCACCTAAACACCAAGCTGCTTCCTCAATGTCTTTTTCCATCTCGCTCAAAACTGGTTGTACTGTTCGCACTACAAAGGGTAAGGAAATAAAAATCATTGCCACACCTACGCCAAGGCGAGTAAATGCAATCTTGATACCAAAGGGTGCAAACAATGAACCAATCCAGCCATTATTGCTATAAACTGTGGCGATCGTCAACCCGGCGACAGATGTAGGTAGTGCAAAAGGTAGATCGACGGCGGCATCTATAAACCGCTTGAGTGGAAAATCATATCTGACTAAAACCCAGGCGATTAATGTTCCGAAAACGCCATTAATAATCGCTGCAACTAATGATGTAAAAAAGGTGACATCATAAGCAGAGAGAGCAATCGGACTGGTGGCAATTCTCCAGAATTCGGCTGGGTTAGCTGTACTCGCCTTTGCTAACAATGCGGCTACTGGCAAAAGTAGCATTAAAGAGAGATAGCCAAGGGTTATTCGCCAAGGCCAAGTAATTTTAGCTGCTAGATTTTGTAGTTGAGATTTTGGTTTTTGCGTGGGAAGCGATACCATTTTGATTTAAGGTTTGAGAGATTTTTAGATGCCTAGCTTTGCCTTAACGCTGACCTCTGGGCGGTAAAATCATTGCCCAGAGGGCGGCATTACGTTATTTCCTAATGTCAGCCTGGATTTTGTCAAAAATAGTGCCATCAGCAAAGAATTTTTGATCGATTTCTCCCCAACCTCCCAAATCTTTAACTGTAAATAAGTTTTTGACTGGCGGATATTTCTCGACAAATTCTTTGTCTTGGGCTACAGTAGCGTCTACTGGGCGAAAGCCTGCTTTAGCAAATTCTCGCTGAGCTTCTGGAGTGTACAGAAACTTAACAAATGCTTCAGCAACTTCGCGCGTGCCGTGCTTATCAACGTTTTTATCGACAACTGCGATCGGATTGTCGATGGAGACATTGGGATCGGGAACAATATAAGGCACTTTTTCACCTTTCTGAGCAGCCAAAACCATCTCATTTTCATAGTTGATCAACACATCGCCCTGACCTTGTTTAAAAAATACATCGCTGGCTTCGCGGGCATCTTTTGTGAGTACGGGAACGTTTTTGTAGACCTTGGTAACAAATTCTTGAGCTTTGGTATCATCGCCGCCATTTTTGGTGACAGCACCCCATAAAGCTAGAAAATTCCAGCGAGCAACCCCAGAGGTTTTAGGGTCAGCTGTGATTAATTGCACTCCGTCTTTAGCTAAATCTTCCCATGTTTTGATGCCTTTGGGATTGCCTTCGCGGGTGACTAATGCTGCTACAGATTTACTGACTATGGCATCATTAGCTGATTCTTTTTCCCAACCTGGTTCAATTAGTCCAGCTTTCTGAATTTTGCTGGTGTCTCCGGCGTGAGCTAGGTGGACGATATCAGCTTCTAAGCCGTCAATTACGGCGCGGGTTTGGGAGCCGGAGCCGCCATAACTTTGATTGAAGCTGACAGTTTGATTGTGTTCTTGTTTCCACTTTTCTACGAATTTGGGAATAATCGCTTCGTGGGCTGCTTTGGTGACGGCGAAGGAAACGAGGGTGAGTTCTACGCCTTGACCGGCGGCAGTTACGTTGGTGCCACTGGGGCTCGCGCTGGGGCTAGATGCTGTGTTGTTGCTACTGCTGGGAGAGCAAGAGGCGATCGCCACACTCAAACTCAGCCCTAATATAAAGAGTGATGCGAAGCTTTTTAGGGAATTCCTAAATAGAGTTATGCTGGCTAGGCGCTGTTGATACGAGCGCCCTAGCTGAGTGAGGCGTTGCCACTGACTCATTAGATGCTTTCCTTGTGTAAAGTACGGTTATTTGGTAGGAATACCGTTTTTTTGTGTACAGTCGTACATTATATAGAAGACTGTCCAAAAATGCAAGAGATTAAAAAAACTACTCCCACGCCCCTGTGCCCCTCTGCACCCCCGCCTCTCAGATTCTCTGCTCCTC
>NZ_JAQMUA010000234.1:0-8817 GCF_028330895.1 Kamptonema animale CS-326
AGGATTTATTTCTCTCAGAAATATCATAAAATTTCCTCACTAATACACAACTTGTTTATCTGGATGTATTCTACTACTTATTTGTGTAATTAATTCTGTCCAACTACTTATAACTTTCGGCAATAAAAACAATCGTAATAAAAACACTGTAATACCATTTCTCCAAATTCATGCAACAGTAGCAACAGTAGGTTGATTCTATGTAGTACAGTCAACGATATGGACTGTAGCATACTTTTAGAGAAATGGTATAAATATAGGTTCCATAAATAGTTGCGCTGAACCCTCTAGCCTTACCCCAAATAAAACTCAGCCGGAAACTCCTTACTTGCAGGAAGAAAGCAAACATCAAACTAAAATTGAAACAATAGATAAATTGCGGCAATTCGGTCTAAATGATGAACAAATTGCAGAAGCTTTAAATTTACCCTTAGATGTAGTTAAGCCGGATTAGTGGATTAGAGCGATATATCTAACAATTCATCAACTTATTAATTTTTGATTTCAAGGCATTTCCCAAATTTTCAGAGTTTCATCTGGACTGCCGCTAATAATAGTCTTACCATCAGGAGTAATCGCGATCGCACTCACAAAACGGCTGTGTCCTTGCAAAGCTGTTTTCTCTTTACCATTTTTCAGATCCCACACCAAAATTTTCGCGCCACCACTAACAAGAGTCTTCCCGTCTGGACTGATAGCCAGAGTCCTCACCCAACTAGAATGACCATCAAAAGTCCTAGTATGTTTACCTTCTTTGAGGTTCCATATACGGATACTATTATCGCTGCTACTCGAAGCCAAAGTTTGACCATCGGGACTGATCGCAACAGCCTTAACAGCACCCGCATGGCCTGTCAGAACTTTTCTTAATTGACCAGCTTTGAAATTCCATAATCGTACAGTCTTGTCATCACTACCCGAAACCAGAGTTTGACCGTCACGGCTGAAAGCCAGAGTATTAACTTGAGCCCGATGACCGCTCAAAGTAAGCATCCGGCTGCCAGTTTTCAGATTCCACAAACACACAGTTTTGTCATCACTACCAGAAGCCAGAGTTTGACCATCGCGGCTAATCGCGATCGCATTCACCCCCCCCTTATGACCAGACATTGTGCGGATAGCCTTACCAGTTTTCAGATTCCAAATACTAATATTTTTATCATCGCCACCGCTCACCAAAGTCCGATTATCAGGCGCGATCGTTAGCGTTCTCACCCACTTCTTTGAATGCACACCATTAATCGTGCGAACGAGTTTTCCTGTCTTCAGATTCCAAATTCTAATCGTACCAAAAGAGCCAGAAGCTAAAGTTTGACCATCGGGGCTAAGTGCGATCGCGTTAACATTACCAACATCACTAAAACTTTTTTCTAAAAATTGACTGCTGGGCAAACTCGAAAGCAACCAAACAGGATTGGCAAAAAATCCGTAGCGCACCGAACTGTAAACTTGAGAGAAACCCAATGCCAATAGCAGCACAGCACCACCCACCACCAATTTATTCTTTAACTGTGCGGGGTTCCTATAAATTTTACTAGAGCTATTCCTCGTACTAGTTTTAAGTCTAGTCCCAGAATTTTGCCTAGTCGTCACTGGCGGATTAGTATTCCCCCGCCCTTTAAGCTGCGAACCCGCAGGAAACTGAGTTGCTGAGGGACTCGGCTCCTCACTTAGATCGATATCCTTTAGACACTGCAAAATCATCTGTGGACTTTGAGGCCTATTCCCCGGAAACGGGGCCATCAAATAATCAATTACACTTGCGACTGCATCCGAAACATGAGGCGCGCCCTTGCGCCACATCAACTTACCCGTGCGGGGGTTTTCCGGAAAAGCCGTCGGTGGTTTACCCGTCAGTAAATAAACAAAGGTACGCCCCAGCGCAAAAAAATCCGATTGAGGGACAGCCTTACCATTTGTTTGTTCTGGCGGCGAATAGCCAGGAGAAACAATACCCGTAACATTTTGACCTTGCCCCACCTTAGCAAAGTAGGTAGCCGAGACTTCTCTAGCAGTTCCGAAGTCAATCAACACCAATTGCCCATTAGGTTTGCACATAATGTTGTGCGGCTTAATATCCCGGTGGAAATAATGGAGTCCGTGAACCTTATCCAGAATATCCGACAATTGTTTCAACCATTCCACAGCCTGTTCTTGAGTAATTGGCTTACCGCGACTTTTCAGCCAATCCTGCAAATTCGCGCCAGAAATTTTCTCCATTACCAGACAGTGGAATTGTTCTGTGCTGTCGGCTGGGGAATAAACAAAATAACCGTCGCGGTCTACTTTGGGAATACCGGGGTGTCGCAGTCTAGCCAATACATCTGCTTCTTGCTTGAACAGAGCTACAGCTTTAGGATGGTCTTTGAGTAAGACTTTCAAGACTTTACGCTCGCCTCGGTCGTCTATTTCATAGGTTTTGCCAAAGCCGCCGCCTCCGAGAGGCAGAATGACCCGATATCGACCTTCTAACAGGAGTTCCGAACCGCAGTGGCGACAAACGGGTCTGTCAGCGTTAGCCGGGTCAGAAGGATTTGGGCATTTGGGATTGAGGCAATAACTCACAGAAGCCACATAACCCTGATTCAGGTTGCTTTACCAAGTCCAATTTGACACACCCCGCTCTCAAAAGGCGGAGATTTTTAAGGACAACTTGAATGGAGGTGAATCCACAAAAAAGTTGATGCTTAAAGGGTTTGTCAAACAACCCCTATCCACTCGCTCTAAATTAATAGAGTTTGTAGGTAGTTCCACGTAGTCGCATCGTAATTTTTAATTCACTCTTCTAGCGGCTCATTTTCTACCCCTAACGATACCTAACGGTATGACGCGGAGGTGTTGCGGGATTACAACCGTCTGCTAGCTAAAGTCATCGTGTCTTAGATGCGCTCTTTAAGTGTATCTTTATTGTTCCTTTTTTTGAGCTGCATTACCAAAAAATCTTGTGAGGTACAACCACCAGGAGTTATAAAGAAAATGCTGAAAACCCCTGAGAAACAGCAACGCAGTTGCGTTTTTCGTACTTCAGGTAGGGGATGAAAGCTGACCGCAGCATTTATGCTGCATTAAAAATGGTAAAATGGTTCAATCAGTACAAGATTTAAAAACCTACCCCCGGACTGGGGGAAAGTCTACGCCCGAAAAACCTTGAGGAGATATCATTACGCCCGGAGCGGGCAAACGTGGTGAGCCTGGGAACCTGAGTAATCAGGATATTAAGACTGTGAGGTCTTAAGAATCTCCGCACCTTTAGGTCGGAGAGTGTCAAATACTCGCGAATAGAGACAGTCGCGATCGCGATCGTTAAGACTATCGCACTTAGTCTGTAGGGTGGCGGCTGCCATAGTTTAGCTTTTGAGGCTATAGAGATCTGATAATTGCACCGTCCACCCTACGATTACTTATTAGCCACTGGAAAGATTATAACGCCAGACCTTCAACGACTGGATGGAAGTAGAAGGCGAGAGCCAAAACTAGATAAGCAGCTAAGAGCAAAGTACCTTCAAGCCAGTTTGAATTACCATCGGAACTGATGGAATTAGCAATCAGCACTGCAACGGTAACTGCAATCAATTCAAAGGGGTTGAAGTTCAAATCCATTGGTTTGCCCAAAATAAAACCTGCCAGGACTAAGACGGGCGCTACAAATAAAGCAATTTGCAAACTCGATCCTAGTGCCACTGACACGGACAAATCCATTTTATTTTTCATCGCCACTGTCACCGCTGTGGCGTGCTCGGCGGCGTTGCCAATAATGGGAACTAGAATTACCCCAGTAAACAGGGACGTTAACCCCAGGAGGGCGGTAGCTTCTTCTAGAGTATCGACGAGCAATTCTGACTCGTAGGCTACCGTGAGCGTACAGGTCAACAATACTCCAATCCACAAGGGCAAGTTGACTTTATGATCGGGGGAGTCTTCTGCCAAGTTGTTTTCGGCTAATCCCTCTAAATCCATCTCGGCAACTCCTGCGTCATAGAGGTAGGTGTGGGTTTTCATAGAAAACAGCAGCGTCAGCACGTAGACTATAATCAGTACGATCGCGACGGCGCTGGAGAGCTTCTGCATGGTTGCTTCATCGATTCCAGGGGAGGTGGCATCAACGGCTGTTGGCACTAAAATTGCGATCACGGCAAGGTTCATGGCTGAAGCGTTCAACCGAGCTACCATTGGCTGAAATTCTTGCTCTTTGTAGCGCAACCCCCCCAGAAACATAGCAAAACCCATGACTAGCAGAAGGTTGCTAATGATAGAACCTGTGATGCTGGCTTTGACGACATCTATGAGTCCGGCATTGAGGGCGATAATGCCAATGATCAGTTCTGTGGCATTACCGAAGGTGGCGTTAAGTAAGCCGCCGAGATTGGGGCCGAGGACTACGGCGATTTCTTCGGTGGCGGTGCCCATCCAAGCGGCTAGAGGGATAATTGCCAAAGCCGACGTGATGAAAACTGTGGTCGATCCCCATCCCAGGAAATGGGCTGCAATGGAAATCGGGATAAATACTAGCAGTAGTGAAAGCAGGTTCTTGGTATTCAGCATTTAGATTTATAAATGAGGACAAGGGAGCGGTGTTGCACCGTCTCAGGGATGCTTGTAGAGACGGCGAACGATCTAGTCTAGGAGTTATAGCAGGAGGCAGGAGGTAGAGCCAATCTTAGCAAGGGTGGAAGCAATCGATCGTCCTAATCGCCTTGGCAACTGCTATATAACTCCAAATCTTGACACTCCCCGGTCTAAAGACAGGGAGATGCTTAAGGTTGACACTCCCCGGTCTAAAGACAGGGGGATGCTTAAGGATAAACTTTGGGGCTAAGTCTGCCAAAAGTTTCATTCTTAAGGGGTTTTTCAAGAGTCCGCTACTGACTGGCTCAATTATAGAGTCTGTGGCTAGGGGCTAGGGAAGAGGGGCTAGGGACTAGGGGAAGAAGGGAATAAAATCAAGGGCTTAGCGGCTCAACGGCTCGACGGCTCGAATCAGCATCTCCGAACCTCTGACCATTGCCGAACGTCCAAACGGCAATCCCTGAGCTTTGCCGAAGGGTTAGGAACTCAGAATGTCCTAACTACCAAAAAGGTTGTTATAACTAAATGTCGCCTTCTGACTTCTAGATTAATCGCGCGCGATCGCGAATGCTCAAACCCCTGCTATGCCAGACTTATCAAAATTTTGATTACAAAACCTAGCTGAGACAGGCTGCTAACTCAGACTTCCCTGCTGCACCGTCTGTCTGGCTAATTGTATGGTTGTTTTTGTGTTTAATATTTGAGGATGCTCATTCTATGGCTCTACATTCTACAACTGCTCAATCCCTCTGGGTCAAGCCTTCTACATTGGATGCAGCGGTTCCAACTGATTCGCTAGCAGTCGATCCCGCACGCACGGCTACGGGGGTTTATGTCACGGTTCACGGTCATTTCTATCAGCCACCTCGCGAAAATCCTTATCTGGATGCGATCGAACGCCAACCGGGGGCGGCTCCTTTCCATGACTGGAATGAGCGTATCCACCATGAGTGCTATCGCCCTAATGCTTTTGCCCGGATTTTGAACGATCGCGGGGAATTGGTGGGGATCGTTAATAACTATGAGTATCTGAGTTTCAATATCGGCCCAACGCTGATGAGTTGGCTAGAACGATACGATCGCGAAGTTTACGAGCGGATTTTAGAGGGCGATCGCAAATCTTGCGCTCGTCTGGGCAAAGGCAATGCGATCGCTCAAGTCTACAACCATATCATCATGCCCCTGGCAAATGAGCGGGACAAATACACTCAAATTCGTTGGGGGATCGCTGATTTTAGATCGCGCTTCAACCGCGATCCCGAAGGAATGTGGCTGGCAGAAACGGGTGTAGACTACGCCACCCTAGAAACTCTAGTCGCTGAAGGCATCCGCTTCATCATTTTGGCTCCATCGCAAGCAGAACGTTGCCGTCCCTTCCCTAGTGGCGACGATCCCAGCCCAGAATGGCACGAAGTAGGGGGCAGCCAAATCGATCCCACCCGCCCCTACCGCTGTTATCTCAAGCCTACACTCACCTCAACGGCAGAATCTCTCAGCACTCAACATTTCAGCCGCAATCATTCCAAGTCGCCAATCCCTAGTCCAAACACGCCCTACATTGATATCTTTTTCTACGATGGCCCGATCTCGCGGGATATGGGCTTTAGCGATGTTCTCAGCAGTGCTCAGCACTTGTCAGGGCGTTTAGGCCAAGCCGTGCGCGGGGATCATCGACCGGCACAATTAATCGCAGTGGCAACAGATGGGGAAACTTTTGGCCACCATAAGGGCGGTACTGAGAAGTGCCTCGCCTATAGTTTTACAGAAGAGTTTCCACGCCGCAACTGGACGGTGACGAATTTTGCCCATTATTTGAGCATCAACTCTCCTACTTGGGAAGTCGAACTGAAGCCAGTGACGGCTTGGAGTTGCGGTCATGGTGTCGATCGCTGGCAAGATGATTGTGGTTGTGGTGGTGGTGGCGAATGGCATCAACAATGGCGGCGACCCCTACGAAATAGCCTTAATTGGCTCAGGGATCGATTGATTCCCATTTATGAAGGGGCGGGGCGCAAGCTGTTTACCGATCCTTGGGCGGCGCGGGATGAGTATATTGAGGTAATTCGCGATCGCTCTACTGCTAATGTCAACCGCTTTTTAACTAAGCACTGCGATCGCGAACTCGACGATTCAGAACGGGTAGATGCTTTGCGACTGTTGGAAATGCAGCGACACGCTCTGCTAATGTTTACTAGCTGCGGCTGGTTTTTTGAGGAGATTTCCCGACCGGAAGGGGTACAAATTCTGCGCTATGCGGCTCGTGCTTTGGAATTGGCGGCGGATGTTACAGGAATACAGTGCGAAGGGGAGTTTATTGAACGTCTAGCTCTGGCACCAAGTAATGTTGAGTTTTTTAAGACGGGTGCGGAAGTTTATCGACATCTGGTGGCGACTGCCCAAATTAGTTTAGAGCAAGTAACTGCTCACTATGCGATCAGTTCTTTATTTACTACTTTTGCCAGCCAACAACAAGTTTACTGTTACCAGGCGCACCAGCTAGATTACCAAATGCAGCGGATGGGTTCTCTGGCGTTAGCGGTGGGTCAGGTGCAGTTGACCTCAGAAATTACTCAGGAAACTCAGGTTTTTGTGTTTGCTGTGTTTCACTTGGGAGGCTGGGATTTCCACTGCTGCATTCAACCTTTTGGCGGTCGCAGGTCTTATACCATGCTCAAAGAGCGCTTGTTTACAGTTCTAGAAGAGGCTTCTGCGGCCCAGGCAATTCTGGAAATGGTGCGCCTGTTTGGAGATCAATCGTTTAGTTTGCGGAATTTGTTTGCTGAGGAACGCCACCGGATTATGAGGTTGCTCAGTCAGGAAACTTTGACACGGCTGGATCAGCTTTATAGTCAAGTTTACCGGGACAATTACGGGGTGATGATGGCTTTCCACCGCGATGAGTTGACGGTTCCTGCGGAGTTACAGGTGGCTGCGGAGGTAGCTTTGGGACATCGCTGTTTGACAGCCGCGAGGGCTCTGGTGGCTGAAAGTTACGAGCAACGCTTCAGCGTGACAATCATAGCGGAATTAGAGGCGATCGCGGTGGAAGCTGCTCAGCTTCGGTGTCGCGTGAATATTCCAGAGGTAAAGGAAACTTTGGAACGGCTGATTTTGCGATCGCTTGAGGCGTTGTTAAAAGAGGAAAATACCACCTTAATAGAAGCTGAAATAGACCGCATGGATCGGCTGATTAATTTGGGAAATAAGCTCAACTTCGGCTTAAATCTAGATCGCGTCCAAGAGTTGTATTTCCAATCCCTTCACAGTCAAATTGTACCAGTATGTTTGGGGTGGCTGCAACGCCAAGAATCCGAGCAAATTATCACATCAGATGAAGAGAAGGGCTCTACTGATTCTCATGCCTTAGTTTGTATTGAGGAGGGAGTTCGCTGGGAGTTACCTCAGATTCGGAAGTTATTGGAGTTAGGTCAAAAATTGGCTGTTGATGTTAATAGCTGGTTGAAGTTGTTGCCGTAGTTTTGGTTGGCAATTAAATTGAGGTCTTTTATTTCGTAACGCCACCCTCTGGGCGGTTAATTACCGCCCAGAGGGCGGCGTTACGTGAGAAGTTAGGATTGCTTGGAAGCAAACTTCCCAATAATAAAGTACAACATTAATCGCCGTAAATAACTTAGGAATACCTTCCAGTAAACTCGGAATTCCATCACCCGGCAATTTGAGAGAGTCTACAATCACAACAATAAACATTAAACCCATGCTAGTTAGTAGTAAAAAATAGGGAGTTGGTAGCATTACACGCCAAAATTTTAACCCATATCCAATAGCAACTATGGCAAAAAATGCTGCCGTTACTATCTTAGGAATGCCAATCTTTTCAAGATGGACGTGCAATCTAAAAAATTCTACCAACACAAAAGATCCTGTAAGAATTGCAGAGGCAAAAAAGAAAGTCGTTTTTTTATTCCTAGATTTAAGTCTCAGCAGTGCCCAACTAAAAGTGCAAAGTACAAATGGAATAGTACATAAAATCTGGAATACATTAGTTAATAGGCTAACCGTAAAATATGATGAATATTGAGGAGGATCGAATACTGAGCCAACTGAATATGTAAAAAATTTGGCATAAGCAGTTACAACAACTACCAAGGCGAATGCGAAACAATTAACCCAAAAAACGTAGCGAGAAATATTCATTGTTAGGCAGAATCAAAAACGATGATAGAATCCACGAACAATCTCAAACTTAAACATAACTTACGCAAAAATATCCGTAACGCCGCCATCTTGGCG